>CBQWHS010000957.1:0-1867 GCA_967728665.1 uncultured Chryseosolibacter sp.
TATGAGCATCGTACGTTATAACAATTCGCTGAATGATTTTGTACCCACAACATTCAGCAACATTCTTGATCGTTTCTTCACTGAAACTGCATCGCGCTCGGGTGGTTCTGCATATTCATTTGTTCCAAGAGTTGACATCGTTGAAAACGATAACGCTTTTGAAATTCTTGTAGCAGTTCCTGGCATGAAGAAAGAAGATTTCAAACTTGATGTGAATGATAATTATTTAACGATCAGCGGTGAGCGCAAATTCAGCCGCGAGAAAAAAGAAAATAATTTCCATTCCATCGAAAACCAATATGGAACATTCGGCCGTTCATTCTCCTTGCCTGAGAATGTGGATGCATCAAAGATCTCCGCTAAATACACCGATGGAATCCTTGAAGTGCTTGTTCCGAAGGACGAAAAGAAAGTATTGAAGACAACAATCAAAGTGAACTAAGAGAAGTAGGTTTAGGTAATGGCGCTTCCGGAGAAATTCGGGGCGCTTTTTTTGTTTTTTGGCCAGATTATTTTCCGGAAATAACGTTAACTTTCTTATTCAAGGGTTTTGATATGAAGCGTTCTTTTCTGATTCTGGTTGTTCTTATTATCATGGCATGTCTTGGTGGAGTATTGGGTTCGATATTCACCATCCGATATTTAAATGTTGAGCCTGCACCTTACAATTCAATTGACGAGAGGCAGAGACTTGTTCTCACGTCTGCGTTAAAGGATACTTCGTATCGCGTGCCGGAAGGGCTCGACTTTCTTGCCGCAGCAAAAAAAGTTACGGCTGCAGTAGTCCACATCAAAACTGGATATGGTCCGGGTAATTTTAGTTTAAATCCAATGCTGGACAATGATCGGCCAGCGCATTCTTCTGGTTCAGGAGTGATTATATCCGATGATGGATACATTGTCACGAATAATCATGTGATTGAAGATGCTACAAACATTGAAGTGGTGATGAATAACAATCAACGCTTTTTCGCAAAAATAATCGGCACTGACCTGAGCACGGATCTTGCGTTATTAAAAATCAAAGCAAAAAATCTTCCTTTTGTACGATACGGCGACTCTGATCTCGTCCGTCCTGGTGAGTGGGTTCTTGCTATTGGAAATCCGTTCGATCTTAACTCAACAGTGACAGCAGGGATCGTGAGTGCGAAAGCGCGCAACATCGGAATCTTGAGTCAAAAAAATAGTTATGAAGTTGAAGCGTTCATTCAAACAGATGCGGCAGTAAATCCCGGCAACAGCGGAGGAGCACTTGTCAATTTAAGAGGGGATTTAATCGGCGTGAATACGGCGATCGCAACTTCGTCTGGAAGTTATCAGGGATATTCGTTTGCAATTCCCGTAACACTGGTCAAAAAAGTCATGGACGACCTGCTTGAGTTCGGCGAAGTAAAGCGCGGACTACTCGGTATTGCTATTTGGGATGTTGAAGCGGCCCTCGCAGACCGATTGAAACTGCCGGTTAACAAGGGAGTGTTTGTTCGTTCAGTAAATAAAGGGAGCGCAGCTGAGATTTCCGGAATTCAGCAAGGCGATGTTATTACGGCAATAGATGATCACATCGTAAATTCTATTTCAGAATTGCAGGAGTGGGTTGCACGCAACCGGCCGGGACAAGAAATCGAAGTTACATTCCTTCGCGGAGAAGAAATACTGAAGGTAAAGTCGCGATTAAAAAATGTGGAAGGAAACGAGAGGCTTGAAAAGAGAGAAGTTCAATTTGAAATTGACGGTGTCCACTTTGAAAATGTTCCTTACCGGGAATTAGCAAAGCTAATGCTTGAAGGCGGAGTGAAAATAAAATCTGTTCGCGAAGGCAAGTGGAAAGATTCCGGATTGAAAGAAGAATTTGTAATCGGATATATTG
>CBQWHS010000958.1:0-1866 GCA_967728665.1 uncultured Chryseosolibacter sp.
TATTGGTTAATCGCGATTGGTGCCCTCGAAATTTTTACTTTCTCTTGTAAAAATTTTTCAATTTCGTTATAAACGCCTTCAACGTCTTTCGATGTGATATCCGATCCGATCACATGGGCTCCGGTATTGGGCATTGCTTTCGCAACCTTCAAGTCATCCGGCGTACCCAATTGATTATTCATTTCGATCATTGCACTAACTTTCACTTCAGGATCCTGTTCTTCTTCATTTTTGTAATAATACAACGTGAGAGAAGGCTGTTTCACTTTTTGAAATACCTCCCGTGTCATACTCGACTCCACCAATTCTTCCAACTGCACTATCGACTCCAGCCGATATTTGTTGTTCCAGTATTGTGATTTCTCATCGAGCGCACCGGTAATACGATATTTTCCCTTCATTACGATTCTTGCGATTTGCAATCCCCAAGGATCGTTTAAAAGAAAAGCCGCAGGATTATTGATAGCAATGTTTGGCGACATATTTACCAATGCATAAATTTTTTCCGGATACTCTGCGGCGAGTTTTAACGCAAGCGTGCCACCCGTTGAAGTACTTACCAAGATCACTTTATTACCAATGGCCTGCCCGATAGCAAGCGCCTCTTTTGCCGTCTGCCAAATTCTGTCGGCTGTAAAAAGCTGCAGGGTTTCCGTTGTGTCGATGCCATGATCCGACAGCCTTGACAAATAAAGATTACATCCAAAAGTCTTCGCGAGTCTGCGATGAATCGGATCACCTTCTCTTTGGCTTGCTGAAAACCCATGCAAATAGACGATGGCGTATTCAGTTTTGGATTTTGAACTATCAGCCCAAACAATCCGCGCCTCATTATCAGGCTTGAGTTTATGCGATGCCTCCTTTGCCGCAACGTAAGACTCAAGCGTTGAAGGCTGTTCCGGAACTGCCGGAAATGTTAAATTGTATTGAGCGCGATCCGCTGAGCTGCCCAGGAAATAAGCTGCTGCCAGTACAATAAACGGAAAAGTTATTTTAATCAGGTTGCGATTTCTCATAGTGCAAAAGCTGAATTTACACGTAGAGAATCGTTAAACCAAATCAAGCTTAGCTCACCAAAATTTCCTGGTTGGCTGATCGTAATGTAAACGTAAACCGTGTGCCTTTGCCGAGTTCGCTCGATACAGAAATTGTCCCTTGATTCGCCTCAACAAATTCTTTTGTTAGGAGCAAACCGATTCCCAATCCTTTTTCTTTATTGGTGCCTGGCGTGGTGAAATGTGTTTCAGAATTAAATAATTTTTGAAGGTCTTGGACCCCAATGCCGACACCGGAATCTGTAACGGAAATCTTACAGTAGTTGCTTTCTTCTTCAGCATAGATATCAATTCTTCCTCCCCGCTGATTAAACTTGATGGCATTGGCAATCAGGTTCCGGAATATTAAGCTCACGTGATTGGGATCAGCTATCACAATCAATTCAGGCGGAATGTCGTTGAAGATGGTAATCTCTTTAACTTCGGCGGAGTTTCTAAAGAGATCAATTTTTTCGTCCACTAGTTTTCTCAATTCAATTTTGTCTGGCGCAAACGTCATGCCTTTCAATTGAGTTTGCGCCCACAGCAACAGGTTGTCAAGATCTTCATAAACAGAATCCAAATTTTGCTTCAGCGCCGCACTCACTTCCTGAAACTCTTCCCGCGTCAACCCGGCTCTTGATGCGATGTCCATCAATGCGCGCAAACTGGCAAGCGGACTTCTCAGGTCGTGACTGATAATTGAAAATAATTTATCCTTGGATAGATTCACATTTTTTAACTGCTGTGTATGCCGTTCAATGGCTACGTTCTTTTCCTCCAACACCTTCTTTGCTCTCCTGGTTTCCCTCATATTGTAAGACAACACAAA
>CBQWHS010000959.1:0-1864 GCA_967728665.1 uncultured Chryseosolibacter sp.
GATCAATGGATAGTCAGAAGTTGTCGTTTTTAATTGTTGAGGTTTTGCATTGGCTACTTGAAGATCAACTTTAGGTGATGTCTCTTCTTCAGTCTCTTTAAGTTTTGCACTAACTTCTTGAGGAACAACTCTACCTGATTTGGGTCCTTCAGCTTTTTCAAGTTTTGAATTGCCCTGTTCGGGATCAACGTTCGTTGATTCGACTTCTTCGGTCAGGGGGGCGATGTCCGCTTTCTTCTGTTCCACATTCTTAGAAAAGTCCAGAAAGGTAAATTCAATTACATAGCAACCTGTCGGCTGACTTCTGCCGCGGCAAGCGAGAAGATCTGGCGAGGTATTACTTAGCTTAAAACCATAGACGATATCACCTTTCATACAATCGTGCACTGTAACGGCGTACCCGGAAGGGAACTGCGTTTTAGGAAGCAAGCCCTGTGAGAGCGCCATGAGCGAGTCGTGGCTAAAAACGAATTCATTTTCAAACTGAAGCTGAAAGGTCCCTGGCTTAATCTCCGTAACTGGCAATACCCGTGAAGTAAAGTCCCCAGACTGTAGCAGTAACCGATGGCCAATGTGACGGATAATGAGGTTCAAATGCTTTGCTAGCAACTCGCGGTCGGAATGTTCCAAACCGAACATGGTCTCGGTCTTTGGAACCCGCGTGGTATCAACAGGTGTCTCAAGATAGCGTGGTGCAGATACGGAAGCCTCACTGAGACAGAAAAGCATCACGATGGCAATGCTTGATTTCACCACCAACTGGTGAGCGAAAAGGACAGAAGAAGCAAAATTTACACGCATTTACATTTCTTTTTACAATTCATTTACAATGAGAGGCAACACGGTCGCATACGTTTGACTATGTGAAGTTAAAACATTTTGCTTTAGCGCCAGTAGCGTCCCGAGGCGCTCAATAAGACAAAAGAACTGAATACTTAACGAAAACAAACATATACGATTATGAAACTACTTGGTTATTACCGCATCCTTTCAAGAACCCTTGTATTCCTGGTTGCATTCCTGTTCATGAACTTCACAACAAATGAACAAAATGTTGTTGCGCCTGCAAAAGATCAAACGATCATGATCGCTCTTTTACTTGATACGAGTAGTAGCATGGATGGTTTAATAATTCAGGCGAAATCGCAATTGTGGAAAATTGTAAATGAAGTGGCGGCCGCCAAAACTGTTGATGGCAAGCAGCCCAGTATTAAGATTGCGCTGTATGAATATGGCAATGAGGAGATTTCCTCTTACGACGGCCATATTCGCCAGGTAAGTGCTTTGACCGAAGACCTTGATATTATTTCGGAAAAGCTGTTTTCATTGACGACCAATGGTGGAAATGAATATTGCGGACAGGTGATCAAAACTTGCTTGAATGAATTGGCGTGGTCCCCCTTCAACACAGACTTGAAAATGATTTTCATTGCCGGCAACGAGCCCTTTACACAGGGAACTGTAGCGTATGAACTTGCGTGCAAGACGGCAAATGAAAAAGGAGTTGTGGTGAATACCATTTACTGCGGTGATTTTACCGATGACATCACCTGGAGCTGGAAGCGTGGCGCGGAATTAACAGGCGGAGCATTTATGAGCATTGAACAAAACAACCAGACTGTTTATGTGTCAACACCATACGATGATCAGATTGCTGTGTTGAACGATAAACTTAACGCCACCTATCTTCACTATGGAGCGTCTGGCGAGTACAGAAAGGCACAACAACTGTTACAAGATAAAAATGCAGCGAGTTTTGGCTCGGCTAATGTAGCGGAGCGCAGTTTCTGCAAGAGTTCGCATGCATACAAGAACGCCAGTTGGGACCTGGTGGATGCCGCTAAAGACAATGAAAATTTAATTG
>CBQWHS010000960.1:0-1860 GCA_967728665.1 uncultured Chryseosolibacter sp.
AAGTCGCTGTCCGGAATATTCTTAAGTATAAGTTTTTTTCCGGAATCAATATCCTTGGAATGACAATTGGTATCACTGCCTGTTTGCTCATCGTATTGTATGTTGTTGATGAATTGAGCTATGATCGATTTCACAGTAACAGCAATCACATTTATCAGGTGGGACTGCGGGCAAAAGTTGGTGGACAAGATATCGCCACATCAAACACATGTCCACCGATGGCTGAGGCTTTGGTCAATGAAGTGCCTGGTGTAAAGGCGGCAACTAGGCTGGCGAATTTTTTTGGTCAACCGGTGATCAAGTATGAAGACAGAATGTTCACTGAGTCGCGGGTATTTTTCGCAGATTCAAATTTTTTTAATTTTTTCTCATTCAAAATTTTGCAAGGCGATCCGTTAACGGCCTTGCAAGAACCGAACTCCATCGTCATGTCAAAGACCATGGTAAAAAAATATTTTGGAAATCAGCCTGCCCTTGGCAAGATCGTAACCATTGGAAATGACAACACATCGTATAAAGTCACTGGTGTTATAGAGGATTGTCCTTCAAATTCACACTTCCGTTATAACATGTTGTTGTCAGCAAGCTCGCGGGAGGATCTTCGTTCTACGCAATGGCTAAATAATTACATATACACTTACTTTATTCTCGATGAAAAGGGTTCAATCGCCGATGTAAATAAGAAATTTGATGACTTGGTTGTTAAATATGTCGGACCGGAAATTGAAAAATTCATTGGAGCAACATTTGCGCAAATGAAAGCGCAAGGTGGCGATTATGGATTTTTCCCAACAGCGCTTACTGATCTTCATCTTCGCCCTCAAACGCGCGATTTCATAGAACCACCAGGAAATATTATGTACGTGTATTTCTTTGGGGGCATAGGGATTTTTATCATCCTTATTGCATGTATCAATTTCATGAATTTGTCGACAGCCAAATCCGCAGGTCGTGCAAAGGAGGTTGGCCTTCGCAAAACACTTGGCTCCTTGCGCGGACAGATGGTTCGTCAGTTTCTGGCTGAGTCAATGATCTACAGTTTCATTACTGTGCTTCTGTCCGTTGTTATTTGTTACTTTTTGTTGCCGCAGTTCAATCTGCTTGCGGGAAAAGAACTGACAATGGATATTTTTTTATCGCCCTTATTTTTTGCATCAATTATTTTGTTGGCAATCGTAGTGGGGATAATTGCAGGAAGCTATCCCGCGTTTTATTTAACATCGTTCAACCCAGTAGAAGTATTGAAAGGTAAACTTCGCGCGGGTTTGAAAACGAAAGGTGTACGAAGTACGCTCGTTGTATTTCAATTCGCGTTATCGATTTTTCTCATCATTTTCACTTCCGTGGTTTATCAGCAAATTCGTTTTATGCAGGAACGCAATATTGGTTTCGATAAACACAACATTCTCAAGATCAATAATGCCAGGAGGCTTGGCTCGAACATGGATGCATTCAAAAATGCTATAGAGAGTGAGTCAAACATTGTGAGAGCAAGTTATACGAATGCAAATTTTCCAGGAGGAGGAAATAATACTACGGTATTCAGAGCAGTTGGTTCCGATGACGATCACATTATGATGATCTATTATGGAGACTACGGCCATCAGGATGTGATGAAGTTTGAATTAAAAGAAGGTCGTTTTTTTTCGAAAGATTACCCGTCAGACTCAGCCGCTATTCTTATCAATGAGACTGCGGTGAAAGAATTCGGCTTTAAGAATCCATTAAATGAAGAAGTGTCCTTTCAGGACGATGGAAAACATCGATTCAGAATAATAGGTGTGTTTAAGGATTTTAATTTTGAATCATTAAAAAACCAGGTGCGACCATTGGCCATCGCGTTCACCGATAAGTCAAATC
>CBQWHS010000961.1:0-1858 GCA_967728665.1 uncultured Chryseosolibacter sp.
TTCTGAAATTCTATCGTGACAACGCCTGTGAATTGAGTTTTGCTTCGCGAGAACTCACTCATCTGTAAGTCTGCGGAGGAACCGGAATTTTGTTTGTCGGCAATTGTTTCGCGCATCTCCCACAGAATCGCGAGATCACTTGTTGAGAATGACGTATCCCGATTTTCAAGTTTGTAAAAGATCTTCCATTGGTTCCCTTCCTTCACGGGCTTCAATCGAAGTGAAAATGTCTCGCCCGGATTGTATTCATAACTGTAATTAATATCCCTGAGCGATTGACTTTGGGCCAATCCAAAAACACAAATAAAGAATAGGGATAAGCTGATTTTTAGATTCTTCATCGCAGAATTGTTTCCGGCTGTTTGAATTTAAAATCTAACAATTGTAGCGCCATATGTTTTAGTGTGATTCAATTAGTATTTTTGCGACAATGGCAAAGATTTACACAACCGAAATCACGAGTGAGCAAATTACATCCGATAATCCTATTCATCAACGATTATTTAAGGCATATGTTGTAGCGAAGGATTACGTTGCCGGCGATGTGTTGGAGGTCGGTTGTGGTGAAGGCAGGGGCATCAGTGAACTTATCGGCAAAGCCAAATCATTTACGGCTGTTGACAAAATTGTTCCGGTAATTGATGATCTGAAAAAGAAATACCCGTCAGGAAAATTCCTGAGTATGAATATTCCTCCGTTGTCTGCTCTCACGTCTGATGCCTTCGATGTCGTTGTTACTTTCCAGGTGATCGAACATATAAAAAATGATTACTTGTTCCTTCAAGAAATTAATCGGGTATTAAAACCGGGCGGTATCGCGCTCATCACTACGCCAAACCGGAAAATGTCCCTTTCACGGAACCCATGGCACATTCGCGAATATTTGCCGGACGAACTGAAAGCCCTCGGACAGAAAATTTTTAAAGAGGTGACGATGAAAGGAATCACGGGCAACAAAAAAGTAATGGCGTACTATGAGGAGAATAAAAAATCAGTTCAACGATTTACGCGATGGGACATTTTCAATCTTCAATATTTACTCCCTGCTGGATTGCTTCGAATTCCATATGAGATATTTAACCGGTGGAATCGAAATTCGCTTCAATCGCAAGACAACAAACTTGTAGCAGATATTAATCACACGGATTATATCGTTGTTGACGACGCCACAAATGCGTTAGATCTTTTGATGATCGTCAGGAAGTAGGCGTACCGTTGTGCTCATTATTGTTTTCTCCCGCTTAATGATGTAACTTTTCTAGATTAACACAAATCGTGGTTCCACCTCTGCGTCACTATACGATCGAGTCTGATTTGATTGAGGGCCTGCGCTCGAAGGATCGTGAGGCACTCTCATGGTTGTATGATCATTACTCGAATGCGTTGTTTGGTGTTGTGCTGCGCATCGTTAAAAAACAGGAAGTCGCTGAAGAAGTGCTACAGGATGTTTTTATCAAAATTTGGGAGAGGTTTGATAATTATGATTCATCCAAAGGAAAATTATTCACCTGGATGGTAAATGTTGCCAGGAATCAGGCAATCGATCGCAGCCGGTCTAAAGAAATACATAAAGACCAGAAAACCGCTGGCATTGAAAATTACGTAGCTAATATTGATCGAAGTGATTTTTTGGAACAAAGCATCGATGCAATAGGGGTGAAGGAGATGTTGGGACGATTACCGGCGGATCAAAAAATTATCGTGGACTACTTATACCTAAAAGGTTATACTCAATCTGAACTTGCCGAGGAATTGAATATTCCGCTGGGCACGGTGAAGACGCGTTTGCGATTAGCGATGCAAGAGTTAAGATCAATTATGAGAATTAAGTGAATGTAAAAGAATACATATCGTCAGG
>CBQWHS010000962.1:0-1857 GCA_967728665.1 uncultured Chryseosolibacter sp.
TAATAACTGTCTTCAAGCTTGTACCCTGTAATTTTAAGCCGCTGACTATTTATCGGCGAGGTTGTCTCCAATAATGTGACGATGCCGCTTTCCATGTTTTTTCTCAACTGCACGAACGCTGTGTCGCTTGCAAGCTCAGGAAACATTTGCCACATATTTTTGCCAACAAGGCTCTCACCTCTTGTTCCGAGATTTGTTCTGGCAAACTCGTTTACGAAGAGATAATTCCAATCAAAGTCCAATAAATACACATAAAACTTAAATGTATTCAGCTGTTCGAACGGTAGTTCTGAAAATCTAAAATAATTATTGATCGGAAATCTATTCATGAAGAATAACTGGATCGAGCATTAAGAAATCATGTTAAAAAAACATACCATGAACTTCTCCTGTCTTCTAAGTCTATTTATGACGTTTTGCAAGTGTGTCAACAACATCCTGTAACTGAAAATTTTTGGCTTGTAGCAACACTAGATAATGGTACATCAAATCAGCAGCTTCATTTAAAAACAGTTCACGATTATTATCCTTCGCTTCAATCACCAGTTCGACTGCTTCTTCTCCTACTTTTTGAGCTATTTTATTTAAACCCGATTCGAATAGCGAAGAAGTATAAGATCCCTTTGAGGGGTTGGCCTTACGTTGCTTAATAGTTCGTTCGAGAGAGAATAAGTTCCAGTCTGAATTTGTTTCATTGAAACAGGTATCGGCACCCGTATGGCAAGTCGGGCCTTTTGGATTTACTTTAATAAGCAGCGTGTCATCATCACAATCCAAAATAATATCAATGAGTTCCAGGCCATTTCCTGAAGTCTCTCCTTTCGTCCAGAGGCGCTTTTTTGTGCGACTAAAAAATGTCACTCGCTTTTCAGATATCGTTTTCTGATAAGCTTCTTCATTCATGAAACCAAGCATGAGCACTTTGTTTGTCGATGCATCCTGCACAATACATGGCACAAGACCATCGAGCTTATTAAAATTTATTTTACGGCTTACCATATTACCTTGTGTTGATACCTTTATTTTTCAAATATGTTTTCAGGGCTGGAATTTTAATTTGTCCGAAGTGAAATACACTTGCAGCAAGTGCAGCATCCGCCTTGCCCAATAGAAAAGCTTCAACAAAATGCTCCTCACTTCCGGCACCCCCTGAAGCAATGACTGGAATACTCAGCAAATCGGAGAGTTTATGAAGTGGATCGTTAGCAAACCCGTTTTTTGTTCCGTCATGATCCATGCTTGTAAATAAAATCTCACCGGCGCCCCGCTCCTGCCCTTCTTTTGCCCAGGAAAACAATTTTTTATCGGTAGCTTGTTTACCACCATGCGTGTGAACTGTCCATTGGTTCACATTTTTTTTTGCATCAATAGCCAACACGATACATTGCGCACCGAAAGCTTTTGAAAGTTGATCAATTAATTCCGGATTTCGAACAGCCGAGGAATTTACACTGACTTTATCTGCGCCCGCATCCAACAATGGCCCTACATCATCAACGCTGGAAATTCCTCCGCCCACGGTAAAGGGAATGTTAATGTGCCGTGCAATATCCCGCACCAGTGAAACTAATGTTTTGCGTTTTTCATTTGTAGCTGAGATGTCCAGGAACACAAGTTCATCCGCGCCTTGTGTAGCATACAAGGAAGCCTGTTCGACCGGATCGCCAGCGTCAATAATATTGACAAAGTTGATACCCTTAACTGTTCGGCCATCCTTGATGTCGAGACAGGGAATTATTCGTTTAGTTAGCATTTTTTGTCAGGGCAATTTTAAGTCCGAGTACCAACAACATCAAACCGGTAACTTTATGTTGCCACTTGACAAACCAAGGTTGTTCTGCCATCCAGTTTCCCATC
>CBQWHS010000963.1:0-1851 GCA_967728665.1 uncultured Chryseosolibacter sp.
GGAAGGTTGGGACCAGTGAATACAAGATCGCCTTTCTTAAACGGACTCACATGATCTCCGACAAAACGGGTTCCCGTTCCTTTTAGCACCAGAAACAGTTGATACTCCGAATGAAAATGCCAGTTGGGGTCAAAGTATGGAGCTGTCAAATGCTTGACCTCAAAAGCATGATTTTCTGATATAGGCGATTTCTGCAGCGCTGCTTTCATCTCTTTTCTAGTTCATTCACAGTGCGGACGATTTTTACAACACAACGTAGCATTGGTATTTATTTATCATCTGATTGCCATTCACACCAAAACTTGTGACAAAATACAGTCATTTTTGGATAAAAAGCAGCCTACCGTCACATTATTTCCCGGCTAAAAATCACAGGACTGAAATAATTGATGACAGGCCTCATAGGGCAACGCTTCTGATAATCGAGTTGTCACGACCAGAAATAATATTTCGTTTCCCTCATTCATAAGCTAATGCCTCCCTGGTCGTAACCAAATTTGCTCTTCTCGCTGGAATTATTGTGGCCAGGTATGACCCAACCATGATGATGGCGATCCAGATAATCAATGCTGCGATTGAGATAGTAAGTGTAAGCGGTGTTCTGAACGAGATATGTCCTATGAATTCTCCCATAAAGTAAGAGAGCATAATGGAAACAATAAAGGCAAACACGATACTAAGTGAGCCAATAATAATTCCTTCTGTCACGATCAGCTTTTTTATAGTTTTTGGTGTAGCACCTATGGCGCGCATGACACCAAGCTCTCTGGTTCTTTCAAGTACGTTCATGCTGATAGTAGAAGTCAGGCCAAGTGTACCGACAACTGCCATAAGAATGGCCATCGCGAGCAAAGAGTTTACAAGCACTTTCATGTGAGCAGCCACAGCATTATGCAATAACCACACAGGTGTAGTTGAGCTTACGCTGATTTTATTATCCTCAAGTACTTGGTCAATCTCCTTATTTTTGGCTGACGCATATTGCCTTGACCGATCTGCATATGCAATCCTGATCATTTTGATCTTCTCCATTGAGTTGTTAAGCTCGGCAAATGTTTTAATCGAAACATATGCGGCAGCAGAGGAACCAACATCTTCTACGAAGCCAATGATCTTCCATGTTGTTGACTTGCCATCCATAGCCAATGAAACATGATCGCCAATTTTCATATCTATTGAGCGAGCGATCTGATTCAGCACTACTTCGTTTGAGCCTTCGGTGTTCAACCAGGTTCCTTCCGTAATTGTCGGATTCAAAAGTTTCGTACTTACCGGGAGTGCAAGTATTGTGAAACTGCCGTGTCCCTTGTCGGGATATGTTTTGGTGATCTCATATTTACTTTCCTTCACAATGGAGGATGAGATGTAATCCCAACCTTCAGCAATTGTTACACCGTTGATGGATTTGATCCTCCCTAATATGCTGTCGTGATAAATCCGGTCATTCAGTTTAATATCCTGGTCGTAGAGACGTTGAACATAAATGCGTTTCAGATTTTTGTCCCATGCTTCCGATACATTCAATGCGGTCATGAACATTGCACCACCCGCAGCAAGTAAGCCCAACGTTAACACCAGGCGCGAGCGCTGTCGAAACGCATTTCGCAAGGCAAGCCTTAACGTGTCACTCAATTCATTTACCATTGATAACGTTGCCAGAAATGAACTTGGTTTTGTCTTGGCGGAAACTCCATAATTGTCAAGTGCGGCTCTGACTGAAATCCGACTTCCGCGAAAGAGCGGGAGTGCCGCTGCTAATAATGGAATTACAATTCCTGAGACAATTTGGATCAGAGGTACACGAAGAGGAATTGAATGGTTTGTGATTTCTAGGTTGAGAAGCGTTCCAAT
>CBQWHS010000964.1:0-1846 GCA_967728665.1 uncultured Chryseosolibacter sp.
GGAAGATTTTGAAAGTGGTAAGCAAGTGCGTTCACCAACGTTCCACTCCAATTCTGATATGCAGGGTGCACAACCATCCCTGCAGCTTTATTGATTACCAGTAGCGATTCATCTTCATAAACAATATTCAGCGGAATGTTTTCAGGAACTACATCGGAGTCTCGCGGTGGCTCAGGCATCGAAACGGTGACAACATCCGAAGGATGGACTTTATAATTAGGCTTTACCGTTTGATCATTTACTTTAACAAAACCCAGGTGAATGCCGTCCTGAATCTTCGTTCGCGTCACATTCGGCAGACGGTCCATAAGGAATTTGTCGATCCTCAGAAGCGTTTGTCCGGGGTCAGCAACGATCCGATGGTGCTCAAATAACTCATCATCCTGATCATCACTGATAATTTCATTTTCAATCATGACGCAAAGTTAATAACATGTACCCACAAAGCACCGTTATACATTTGGTTAACCTGGAAAGATTTCATGGCTGGCATTAGATTTTTAAGACTTCGCAGTTTGGTTTTGGATTCCCTTCGTTTTGGCACATTCATGTATAGAGTTGCGTTTGCTGTATTTCTGATCACCACTGTAGCCTGCTCTCAACATGGCGAAAAAGCTAACTCATCAGTTTTCATGAAAGGGATAGAACTCGCAGAAGTGAAAAATGAAAAGCTTGATGAACTTTCCGGCCTTGCCGCCAGCGTCAATAATCCAGGATTACTTTGGACGCACAATGACAGCGGTAATAAGGCCGAAATCTATTTGATTGACAAAAACCTCGACATCAAACTCACCTGCAAACTTAAAGGCGCGAAGAACCGCGATTGGGAAGACATTGCAGTCGGTCCTGGCCCTGAAGAAGGAAAGACATATCTCTACATCGGAGATGTTGGTGACAATTTGAAGGCAACCAAGTTCAAGCGGATCTATCGTTTTGAAGAGCCGGTGTTGGGAAGCGATAACTCAATCGAAATTTCCAACATCGATCAAATCACATTTCAACTTGAGGGTGAGAAAAAAGATTCTGAAGCTATAATGATCGATCCCCTGAATAAAAATCTCTACGTTATTTCGAAAGAGAAAGCGCCAAGCATGGTGTATGAATTAAAATATCCATATAGCACAACAGACTCGCTCACGGCAACGAAGCTTGTACCTGTTGCAATTTCAACTGTGTGCGCGGCAGATTTTGCATCCAACGGAAAAGAAGTGTTGATCAAAAATTATGAAAACGTTTATTACTGGAAATTAAACAGCGATAGCCTCGCGCTGGCCATGCGTGAAAGGCCATCGGTTGTAGAATATAAAAAAGACCCACAAGGAGAATCGATTTGCTTTGCGCGAGATGGTTCGGGTTATTTCACGGTTAGTGAATTGGTGAGAGGTGAAAAAAGTTTCCTGACTTTTTATGCCCGGAGGAAATCAACAAAGAAATAATTTTTGTTACCATGCGGCTTGTTGTTTCCATCGGTTGGATTGCATGTAAATAAACGCCATCGAAAACATGGACATCCAATACACCCATTCTGATCCCCAGCCCCAAGTGATCGGCATCTTGAAAAGTTCAAGAACCACATAAACATAAATGCAGTAAATCACGATGGTGACAAGTTCTATCAATAGGTTTACAGACGTATTTCCAGTTCCCGTAACAGCATTCAACCAAATTGTTCCAAACGACATCATCAATAACGCCAGGGACACTACCCGAATTACCGGAATTCCGTCGGCGATAAACCCCTCACTTTGTCCATAGAATGACAGAAACCACTCGGGGAAAAAATTCAGAAAAACAAAAAGCACAAACGAAATTGAAAAACTGATCTTCACGATTCTTCTGATGAGTG
>CBQWHS010000965.1:0-1844 GCA_967728665.1 uncultured Chryseosolibacter sp.
GCCATTTATCCGAATTGTATCGATCGGCATAAACTCGTTGAACTGCTTTACCATCGCTTCGCTTCTTCCGACAAACTTGTCCTGGTCGGAGCGTGTCCACCAGTCTTTCAAATTTCCTTTCGCGTCATATTGTCTTCCCTGGTCATCGAAGCCGTGAATGATTTCGTGACCGATTGTTGAGGCGCCTGCATAGCCATAAACAAGGGCGTCATCCAGTTCTTCATCGCGGTAACCGGGCACGGTAAATATCCCGGCAGGCAATACGATTTCATTATTTGAAGGATTGTAATAGGCGTTATAAGTTTGCGGACTCATTCCCCATTCATCACGATCAACCGGTTTGCCAAGCTTATCCAATTCATATTTCCGCCACCATTGGCGCGCAGCAATAATATTTGCGACGTACGATTCTGACGTAGTTTCCAGATTACTAAAATCTTTCCACTTGTCAGGATAGCCAACTTTCTTTTTTATTGATGCGAGTTTCTCAAATGCTCGTTGCTTAGTTGTGTCATTCATCCATTCGAGTTGGGTAATCCGATCTTTAAGGGCCGCGCGTATACTTTCAACGAGATCGGAATAACGCTTCTTTGCAGTCTCATTAAAATATTCTTTTACAAATAACTGGCCGAGCAATTCGCCCATGGATTGCTCTTCGGCATCAAGAACTCTTTTCCAGCGTGGTTTTAATTTCTTCGTACCTCGCAATGTCTTTCGATAGAAATCAAAATTCTCATTCACAAACGCCTGGGAAAGGTAAGGTGAGTAGCTGCGTAAAATGTGAAAGCGCAGATAATCCTTGATATCCTCAAGCGGAGTTTTCTTTAACACATCATCAAGCCCGGCAAGGAACTCTGGTTGACCAACGATCACGGAATCAATTCCGGAAATTTTCGCCGAAGTAAACCACTGGTTCCAGGGCATCGTCTTATACCGCTTCGATAGATCGGTGATCGCCATTTTATTGTAGTTCGCGTAAGGGTCTCTCAAAGCTTCAAGCTTGCGAGATGATTTTGCAAGAGTGGTTTCAATTTCAAATATTTTTTTAGCTCGTTCTTTTGCTTTTGCAGAATCGTAACCATACAGCGTTAGCATTTTCTGCAGGTGAGTTTTGTAGTTACTTACGATGTTGGCAGTTCGTGTATCCTTGTTAAAATAATAATCACGATTTGGCAATCCGAGTCCCCCTTGGTAGATGAAATAGGCCATGACTTCGCTATTCTTATCATCCTGTCCAACATTGTCGGAAAACAAAACATTCACACCTTTATCTTTCAATGATGCTACGAGGGAAGTCAGCGATGCCATGTCTTTTACGTTATCAACTGAATTGAAAATGTCTTTGAGCGGAGCAAGCCCTTGCTTTTCTATGTTGACAGTGTCCATTCCTGCTGTCCAAAAATTCGAAATTTTTTTCTCCGTTGCAGAAGTGTTGTTTTTGACAGCCTGTTCATTTACGTCTTTGAGCCTCTTATAAATTTCTGTTTGCACGACATTGCCAATTCCCCAATACGATTCTTCCTCTGGGATGGGATTGTTTTTTAGCCAAGTTCCTGTAGCGTATTGAAAAAAGTCCTCACCCGGAGTTACTGCGTAATCGATGTTAGCGGCCAGCGGATCAGGTTTTGAATTTTTTTCCTGAGTGTTGCACGATACAAGAATAAAAACACTGATCAGAAGGTAAAAGAAGAAATTGGTTTTCATAACAAACAGGAAAGTGATTTATAGTGATTTGAGTGTATCTGTTTTTAGAATTATTTTTCTCAGCAATTTGATCGGAGGCATGCCGTTATCAAGCATGAGGTCATGAAACTTTTGAAGCGAAAAATTTTTCCCTTCTTGTT
>CBQWHS010000966.1:0-1843 GCA_967728665.1 uncultured Chryseosolibacter sp.
CAGGACACTTCTATTATCGACATATCACAGTGGGACTCTATCAGGATCGACAGTTTCGTCAGAGCACAAGATGAAGCAATCTTAGGAGACTATAGTTCGCATAAATACGATGATAAATTGAACAGCCTTGATAGTCTTTCAAATTTACCATCCTCTGGCTTAGTGGATTCATTTCTTCTGGACGTTAAACGTTATGAAGATTTGCAATCCAAAGAACCTTTAGCTCCAAAACAAAAGATCAGAGACTGAATTCCTATTTATGCCAGTGAACCGTAACGCCCTCATCCGTTTTCGTACGATTGACAACTGCCTTCGCAACAGGCAGAGGCGTTGGACACTGGACGATCTTATCGATGCGTGTTCCGATGCCTTATACGAATATGAAGGAATCGATAAAGGCGTGAGCAGAAGATCCATTCAGATGGATATTCAAATGATGCGCAGCGACAAACTGGGATACAACGCTCCGATCATTGTTTTGGAAAAGAAATTTTATACCTACGAAGATCCTGACTACTCGATTACTAACATACCTCTTACTGATCAGGACCTGAGCAAACTAACCGAAGTCGTTGAGATTTTAAAGCAGTTCAAGGGCTTCAGTCATTTTCAGGAACTCAGTGGCATGGTACAACGACTGGAAAACAAAATCTATTCAGCTAAGACAAATCAGGAACCGATCATCGACTTTGAAAAGAACGAAAACCTGAAAGGGCTCGAACATATTGAGACATTGTATCAGGCCATTATAAAAAAATGCACGGTTGAGCTTCGCTATCAATCTTTCAAAGCACGTGAAGCAAACACGTTCCATTTTCATCCATATTATTTAAAAGAGTATAGGAATAGGTGGTTTGTGATCGGCATTAAGAAGAAAGGCGCACCCATCATGAACCTCGCATTGGATCGAATCTTAAGCATCGAAAAATGTGATGCTAAGTACGTTCCAAGAAATGACTTCAATTTGATTTCGCATCTCAACGATGTCATTGGCGTAACCGTAAATCCAAATGCACAGGCGGAAAAAATTGTTTTGTTCGCAGATAATGAAACTGCTCCTTATATATTGACGAAACCCATTCACCACTCACAGCAGGTTGTCGAGACCTCATCGACTGGAGTGCTGTTCTCTTTAAATGTTCAATTAAACTTTGAACTGGAGAGAGAAATCCTGGGATTTGGTGATCGGGTTAAAGTGATCGCACCGGAAAGGTTGAAAAGAAGAATTAAGGATACCCTTGAAGACGCACTGGATCTTTATCAAAACGAATTCAACAGCGCATCACTCAATAACAATATTCACAAACTCAATCACAAGGGATTTTGCATTCTTCATCACGTCTTTACCAAGAAGGAAGTCAACCAAATGAAGAATATTATTTACAGTTATTTTAAATCAAAGGGGCAAACGGAAGATACATACGCAATCAGAAATTTGTTGGCAGAAGTACCTGCTCTGAAACAGTTGGCTTTTAATTCAAACCTGCTTCGGATATTAAAGGCCATTGATCCTAACCTGTTTTTGACAAAAGCTATTTTCTTCGACAAAACTCAGGACTCGAATTGGTATGGAACATGGCATCAGGACATCGTCATCAACGTTGCTGAAAAAATTGAAGCAGAAGGTTTTTCAGGATGGACAAAAAAGTATGGCGTTCATGGCGTAGTTCCTCCGGATGAGTATATAAAAAGTACAATTACCGTAAGAATCCATTTGGATGACACTGATGAAACAAATGGAGCACTGAAAGTAATTCCAGGGTCGCACAACAAACGACTTTCCGATCAGGAAATTAATTTGATCACACAAAACAGTATTCCTTATATATGTGATGTCGATGCG
>CBQWHS010000967.1:0-1842 GCA_967728665.1 uncultured Chryseosolibacter sp.
GAAAAAGGAATGCACACGACAACATTTGCCGAAATGTTACAGGTAAATGAAAACACATTCGTCATTGATACTCCGGGGATTAAAGAATGGGGGTTGATCAACATGAACAGCCAGGAGGTATCTGATTATTTTCCGGAGATGAGGGAAGTTAGATTGAATTGCAAGTTTGGATCAAAATGTTTGCACATCAATGAACCCAAATGTGCTGTGGTCGATGCGGTGAAGTCTGGCGAAATTGCGTTGACCCGGTATGAAAGTTACCAGAGCATTCTCGCGGATGAAGACAACAGAGGTTAATTGGAATACCTGAACCAGTGATAAATATTGCGTAATGGTGCCAACGGTAAATTAAGTTTCGCAATGCTAATCAAAACTCGATCCGTCCAGGCATCACCATCGATGTCCTTCAACAGTTCAAAAAAAAGTTTTGCTTCTCTGTTGTTGTTCGTCAATATCGAGTGGCGTATTTCATATTTCAATCTTTTCCGTAGCGCATTTTGTTCGGCATCCGTTCGGTTGAGTGCCGCAATTTTTTTGCAGACTTGAAATGTTGATTCCAGCTGACGATCATTCTTTTTGTATACCCTATCCGACATCGAATTTTTAACTTTACGAACCTTGGTAAGCTTATCATCAAGAAAAGCAAATTTATAGATTCGTGATGCGCGGATACAAAAATCAAAATCCTCATAGCTAAGATTCTCATCATAACCATTAAGCACCTCAAACACTTCACGTTTGGATAACATGGTAGGCGTGCTGATGAAATAGCGGCCGATTACATCACGATAAACATCACCGGTTGGAATGGAGTTAATTAGTCGCTTACCAAGAAGATGTTCATAATGGCTGTACATAAATCCTCCATCTTCATCGATATAGATTGCATCCGTAAACACAATACCATAATCCGAATCCAATTGCTGAAAATAATCAACTTGCTTTTGAATCCGTTGTGGCAACAGTACATCGTCGGCAGCGAGATCGAGTACAAAAGCTCCAGCGCAAAATTTATAGCCGACATTGAATGCTTTGCAGTTTCCAACATTCTCTTTTAATGGGATAAACCTGATTTGAGTATGCTGCCGGATAAGGTCATTAATCACTTCGACACTATTGTCAGTGCTTCCATCATCAACAACAATAATTTCAATATTGGGATACGTTTGATCCAAAACAGAATGAAGTGTTTCAGAGACAAATCGCCCTTGATTGTAGCACAAACAGATAATGGAAACCAGCGGATTACTGCTCATAGCTTTTCGACCAGGTAATCTTCTCACAAGAAACAGCCCCTAGCCGCTTTTTAAATTCCAGAAGGCTTTCTTTCATAACGCCTTCGCTGATGCTTGTTCCTAAATCAAGCGTGTCAATGTTGTTCTCCTGGCAGAATCTATAAATTCCTTCAATGAGCAACACAACGGGACTGAATGAATTATAATCCATTTTATGATCATGTGCATAATCGTACAAAATTGTTTTGCTTATGCGAATGCATACTGATGCTGCAATCATTTCATCTCCTTTGAACACTCCGAAAAACAAATAATGGTTCGGGAAAATTTCACAGGCATTCTTCAACTCGCTCAGTGACATTGAAATCGTAAATCGTTTTGTTGCCCGGCAATTGGCGATAAAAGTGTATACCCGTTCGAGTGAATCCAAACTCAGTTGACGAACGAAAAAACCAGCATGATTGCATTTTCGAAGGCGTTTTTTTTCTGAGCGATGAAGCGCCTTAGAAAAATCATTGTTGTTAACCCGTATTGCAGAATGAATATCAACACGCAATACTTCAAAGTCTTCTTCGTCAAAAATTTCTTCTTCTACCGGAAATAAAGT
>CBQWHS010000968.1:0-1828 GCA_967728665.1 uncultured Chryseosolibacter sp.
CTGTCTAGGTTACGCTGGTGGCCGGGCTCTTTCAACGACCTGTCCAAATCATCAAACAACACCTGGTTGCCAATTACTTTCCATAATGTTCCAGTTGAGCTTAATTCGTTTTCAAACCAGGATAATTGTGCCTTGCCAAGCATAGTGCGATCTGAAAAAAGAGCTGGATCCTTCGACTCCACTGGCTTTTCCCTTCCTTCCAGCCTTTCATCCAACATAATTAGTGATGCAAGCTTGCCGAAAACAAAAGTGCGATACAGCTTCTCGCTTTCGCGGATTGGCATCCACTCATAGTATGCTTTCTTGGCCGCAGCTTTTCTCGCGAAAAAATCTCCATCAGTTGTTGGCTCATGTGCCTGGGCGCCCTTAGCGTAAACATCATTTGCAACTTCATGATCATCCCAAACAGTTATAAATGGATGTTTCATTCTTGCCATTCTCAATCCTTCATCCAAATGATATTGCGAATACCGCGTACGATAATCAGAAAGCGTTACAAGTTTATTTTCAGGAAGATGTTTGCGGTCTATTTTTTTATTGCCATATCCGCCACGTGGCGTTTCATAAATATAATCGCCAAGGTGAACGACAGCGTCAACGTCTTTACTAGCAATGCCGCGATAGGCATTAAAAAATCCAAACTCCCAATTGCTACAACTCACCACTGCAAGTGACAGGCTTGTGGGATCTGGACTAATCGTTTTTGTTCTTCCTGCTGGAGATGTTTTATCCAACGCTTTAAAACGGTAATAATAATATTTGCCAGGCGCCAGATTTTTGATATCTACTTTCACGGTAAAATCTTTGTCGACGGATGTAGACGTAGAGTCAGATTGCAATATGGTTTCAAAGGTTTCTGTTTCTGAAATTTCCCAACGCACATTCACACGCGCCAGAGAATCTTCTGGTGTTACACGTGTCCAAATTACGACCGCATCCTGTAACGGATCGCCCGAGGCAACACCATGGTAAAAAGGTTTAAGAGAAGTATCGTATAGAGGAGAAACCGGTTCATTCCATTTTGTGATTTCGTCCTTGCGTGTAGGCTTACAGGAAAATATTAGCACGGAAATAATAAAAAGAGAAAACGCTTTTACCATAATTGCAATTTTATGGGAAGCTACATCTTATCCCTTAAAAAATTATGAAGCAATGACGGACTTAACAAGAAAAATATGGCTTGGATATTTTTGATAATAGCGGGAATTTTTGAAGTCGGATTTACAACTAGTCTGAAACTTTCCGAAAACTTTTCAAACAAGGGATGGGCAACGTTGTTCCTCATCAGTATCACACTAAGTTTTGTTTTTCTTAACAAAGCAATTCAAACTATATCGATTGGAACGGCCTATGCCGTCTGGACGGGCATAGGTGCAGTAGGCACAGCGATAGCAGGGATAATTTTATTTCGAGAGCCAGCCGATTTCTGGCGCCTGTTTTTTATTTTTTTGTTGATTGGTTCGATTATCGGACTGAAAATTTTCAGTCGAGATTAAATCGACTTAAGATTCTTTCCATTTAATGCCGCAACCTAAGGCTTTGGTTTTTGTAGTGGTAATTGGCTTGTTTTGCAACAATTCCTCAACAGCATTCTCAACATACTTTTTTGTGGCCGCTGACCCGTCTCTGGGATTGTTGTCAATGGCACCTATGTAAGCAACCTTGAAAACTCCATTGTCATTCTTCAATAAGAAAACGTGCGGAGTATTTGTTGCGCCAAATGACTTTGCGACATTTTGAGTTTCATCAAACAAATACGGGAAATCGTAATTTTTACGTTTGGCTATGTCAACCATTTCCTCAAACGAATCGCCCTCTGAAATTGTCG
>CBQWHS010000969.1:0-1823 GCA_967728665.1 uncultured Chryseosolibacter sp.
CGCGTTTTTGATTGTGACCAAGGGGCAAAAATAAAGAAATTCAAAACAATAGTCATTTTTAAAAAATTGAAATCCGGGCGGCTGTTAACTATCGTACATTACCATATTAAACCTAAAACAGATGAGCGCTATTTCGTTGCCAAAGACTGAAACAAATGAAATTCATTGGAAACAATTATGGAGCCTGACCGCCCTCTACGCTTCCATTATCATCGGGTGGATTGCCTATCAGAATTATCAGCCCAAACTTTTATTACAATTTGGTTTTACTGACTACGCCTTCTTTCTCGCGCTGTCCCAGGCAATCATACTTGTGCTCACTCCGCCAATTTCAGGAATTATGGGCGACCGGTATCGGTTTGAAAAAGGACATCGCCTTCCGATTATTTCTTCCGGGATCAGCTTTGCTGCAATGGTTTTTATGGCGGTAGCCTTTACGTTGTTTTCAAATCCGGGCGAAACATTGAAGTGGCTCCTGCCAGTGCTGATCGTGCTTTGGCTTATTGCCATGAGTATTTTTACAAGTCCTGCGTTGTCTACTGTGGAACTTTTCACGCCAATGGATCGATTGCCAAAAGCAATGGCATTGTTAACAATTGTCGCCAACCTCGTGTACGCAGTCGAACCGGTGATTGTTGACATCATTGATTACCTCGGTGCACCGATCACATTCATCGTGGGTGGCGTTGTAACATTGCTATCAGGTTATGCGATGAAAAAAAACTCGCTCGGCTTGTTTAAGCAAAACGGTGACAAAGAAATTTCGTCACAAGAGAAAATGAAAACATCTTTCATGGACTATTTTCAAATTTTTGTTCTTGGTCTCATCCTCGGAATTGCAACGGTAGTGATGTTTGATCTTTTTCCGGATGTGATTGCGGCGAAAATAACATCTATAACTAACGCCCCGGACGCCAAATTTATCCTGGTTGGAATGCTTGTTTTTTCGGCAATATTATCGTGGCCTATCAGCACATGGATCAATAACTACAGTATGAGCCAGGTGTTTTGGCTAAGTTGTTTTATTGTTGGCATAACTGTGAGCGGTGTCATGTTTTTTAGTATTAGCTGGATGGTTTTATTGATGGCGATAATTTTCGTTGTCGCTTTTACAGCCATGTCTGTGAGTTCACTTCCACTTGCATTGAACTACTCCGGCTTCTATGAAAAAGTCTTTTGTGTTGGGATCTTTTTCTCGGGAGTGGCAATGCCGGATGGCATTCTTGATTCGATAAACAACTTTTGATTTTGGAAAGATTACGAGAAGGTGGATGTAAACCATTCACCTTTTTTTATTCGATATTCTTGTCGTGACCGGCCTGCATTCTTATTCGCCACTCAACAGGATAGAGACTATTGAAACGGTTTCCCAGGTTGTTGATGAAACCCAGAGGACTTCCCTCGTAGCTGATGAGACAATAGCCCTTTGTACTCTCATCAATTTGAAAGTTATCTTTTCGCAAAAAACGAATCGCATTTTCAAGATCTACAGAAATAATATTGAAAGCGTCTTGATTTAGAGCCGTGCTTAGCGCAAGAGCATGTTCGGGAATTGCTTTGTCGTGTTTCATCTCGCAAACCCTTGTTCCGGCATTGATAATTTTCAAGTTTTGACTGATTAGCTCCAGCTCAGAGAATTTTTCTGCTGCGAAGATTCTCGTAACGTTTTCGTGATCGAAAAATTTGAATTGTTGTGGATTGTTGATCCATGAGCTGATTTTTTCAATTGCCTTCTTTGATGTTTGGGCGAGTTTATTCTTGGATAAAATTCTTCTTTCAATTACCGGATCTTTTTTACGAATGACAGAGATGAAAAAACCTTC
>CBQWHS010000970.1:0-1820 GCA_967728665.1 uncultured Chryseosolibacter sp.
TATGAACGTGATTGATTTTCTTGGCCTCGCAGCCGGTTCGTTAACAACAACTGCATTTTTGCCACAAGTAATCAAAACATGGAAGAGTCGTTCTGCAAAAGATCTTTCATTAGGAATGTTTTCCCTGTTTTGTCTGGGGGTATTACTGTGGTTGATTTACGGATTAGTTGTACGCGACATTCCAGTTATCGCAGCAAATTTGTTAACGCTCATGTTAGCATCGACACTGCTCGTGTTTAAATTCAGGTTTAAAGACTAACTTGATTCCAGCTCGTTTTTCTGTAGGCTTCATACATTACATACAACAACACAAGTTGAAGTGGTATTGCAACGAGCATTGCCGTTGGTAATTTTGTTACCAGGTAGTGACTAAGTCCAATAACTCCAATCAATGCCAGCATCAGCATACTTCTAATAAAATTTCCCGACTGGTTTCTTGTGGTCGGAGCAATTGAAAAAGGCAATTGTCGTTTATTGATCAATAAAATAATTAAGAACATAATCAGGTTACTGAATAGACCGAAAACTATGTCGTCAATCACGCTCGGCCCCCAGATGAAAAGTACAATCACTGACATGGCAGCGTATATTGGAATAAACAATCTTACTAAAACTGCTTTCACCATGGCGGTAAGAATTTCGCCCGGCCTTTTTAAGGGTGCCGAAAAATAAATCCAACTTGCTTTGAAGTCGTCCGAATATGGTATTTCATAGATCGCGATTTGCAAAACCATAAAGGCTAGATAAATCAAGACAAGATAGTATTGGGTTTGTGGTAATTCATGCCAGGTTGTGGCAAGACTTTGGCGATCACGCAGGAGAAAGATCATTCCAAAAATCAACATATAACCAATCGAAGGATAAACTTTAAGTTTAATTTTTCGATCACGCGAAAGCAGGTTATAGACCAATTCAAAAGCTCCTCGTTCCAGACTGCCCTTCGTAACAACCGCAGATATTTTTTTAATGAAGTTAGAGGCCTGTTTCTTTTCTGATTTTGATGAACTATCAACACCAATGATCCCAAGCTTTCGTCCAAAAACCGGTGTCAGGTATTTGTTAACCGAATAGATTCCAAGAATAGGAAACACAATGGCCATGACTGATAAGACAATGTGAGGAGGATCCGTAAGCTTGTAATAAATTGCTTCCATCGCACCTGCCATCCAGATTGGTGGCGTCAGATAATTCCACCATTGAATTTCAAACACATAATCTTCGAGTTCAAATCGTCCGAGTAGGCGAGGCAAAATCTGGTAGCTTCCCATCACTGCTACTGCCATGATTATCTGAAAATAGTTGATAACATTTTTGAGTTTCTCTTCATTGGCAAATTGAAGGATCAATAAATAAAAGGCATTGGTAATAAAAACGCCAGTGACAACAGCCAGTGTTGTGCCCAACAAAAAGAAAATCATCATAACGAATCCGTATTTGAACCACATCACAATTGAGGGTATCAATACTAACCCTACCATGATTTGTCCGAGATATAACAGGATGTGAACGAGCCTGGATACAAACAGGGTTCGTGAACTAACGGGTCGCGGCAGAACAATCGTGTTGTCGCTTGTGTCAAGTAGGATGGAGGAAAAGTCCGTGATCAGGGTCATCGCGATCATCACCATCACATAGCTGAAAAATAACGTCATCGCCAGGATAAATGACGAAATGCTGGCAATGCCCATGGCGATAAACCCGCCAAAGAGTGCATAAAGGAACAGCGTTATCAGGAAGCTATTCGCAGGCTCAGCATTTTCTTTTTTACGATAAGAAACGATTTGTCTTCGGTTGTCCATCATCAACTTGGTGCTGACGAT
>CBQWHS010000971.1:0-1815 GCA_967728665.1 uncultured Chryseosolibacter sp.
CATCGCACAGAACCGTCTACAGAAAAATAAGGTTTCTGACTGCTGGCAAGTTGGAATTTATCTAAAAGCCGCAATTGCAGCGAGGGCAAATGCCTACCTTGTCTGCCCTATTCAGAGCAAATGGACATTGTTACAAAAAAGCAGCTTAATATTCTGATCCAATTAGCCGAAGCAGACAAGCATTTTGCAAAAGCAGAGCGTGATATGATTTTCCGCATTGCCAAGGAGCGGAATTTCCCTGAAGAAAAAGTGACGGAACTAATCAAGAATCCAGAACCCATTGATACTCTTGGAGCCCTTTCAATGGATCAAAAATTTGACTACCTCATGGCGACCATGGATTTGGTTTTTGCTGATCAAAATGTTTTTGAAAGCGAAATTATTTTTAGCAAGAATATTGCGATCAAGCTTGGATTCAAAAAGGGCGTAATCGATTATATGATCGAAAATTATGGCAAGAAGACGAGGGAGGAGCTGCGGATTTTTGTTATAAAGGATTACTTGCTATAAATTCCTGCGATTCAAGGCCTGTTCAGGCCAGTTACTAATTGAATCGAAAAACTGTTGAAATTCTCGCGAAAAGGTCAATTTTGGACGAGGAAAGGAAAAAATTCGGTTGAATACTGAAGTCATCTGTGGCATCAAGAGAACAGTCATAATCAAACCAAAAAGCTTAAAAGATTCTTCTAAAAAACCTTAAAATCACTGGCTTTTAGCGTTTCCTTTGACCTTTCCATATATTCTCGTAAATTTGCCGACTTATTTTCAAAGCCTGGGTAGTATGGGTTTGAGGGCATTTAAGGTGAACATAATAGGCCTGACTAATAAGGTCCACCACTTCAATTTTGAAGTTGGAAACGACTTTTTCGGTCATTATGGAAACGATTTGATAAAGGAGGGGGCCTTCCATGCTGAAGTTATTCTCGACAAACGGGAAACGTTCATTGAAGCCAGCTTTCTTATTAAGGGACAGACAAAACTCATTTGTGACAGAAGTCTTGACCCGTTTCAATATCCGATGACGATCAATAAGAAGATCGTTTTTAAATACGGTGACACGGATGAAGAAATAAGCGATGAGATTATAATTATCAATCGTGAAGCAGATAGTCTTGAACTCGGCCAATATATTTACGAGTTCATAAGTCTGGCGGTACCTTATAAAAAACTTCACCCCCGGTACCAGGGTGAGCTTGAAACACCGGAAGAATCAGAAGGTAAAATTATTTATACCTCAAAAGATTCTACCGATGACGATGAAAATGGAGACAACATTGATCCCCGCTGGGAGAAATTAAAAAAATTAAAATAAATAGTTATTAGTTATGCCAAATCCGAAACGAAAAACCTCGAAAACCCGACGCGATAAAAGAAGAACACACTACAAAGCTTTTGCAAAAGAATTAGCAGTGTGTCCAACAACGGGTGAACATCATCTTCCGCACCGTGCTTTCTGGCACGAAGGAAAACTTTACTTCAAAGGTAAAGTTGTGATGGAGAAAGAAGTATTAGCTTAATGAAGGTTAATAATTGTCTTGCCTTAACGCGCACTGCTGAAAAAGTGGTTCTCGGTAAATCGGTAATCAAACAGATTTACTGAGTCGTACATAAACATAAATCGCTCGATCATGTTATCGGGCTTTTTTTATTTTAAAGAGGTGTTAACCCATTAGTTAATATGAGCAAAATAAAGGCAGCCATCACGGGTGTCGGAGGTTACGTTCCGGATTATATTCTTACCAACAAGGAACTTGAAACCATGGTGGATACCAGCGATGAATGGATCACCACTCGCACAGGAATCAAAGAGAGACG
>CBQWHS010000972.1:0-1806 GCA_967728665.1 uncultured Chryseosolibacter sp.
TCCTTTGTAATCATTAATTCTGCGCTCCGTTGTGATATAATACTGATAATCGCCTTTGGATGTTTTCACGTTGAGTGTTCCAATCTTCACTGTTTGGTCGAGGTGAAGGTTGCCATGATCATCTGCAAAAACAAAATTCTTGAGCAATCCATCAAAGGCGTTCTCTGCTGAAATCTTATAGGATTCATCGAGGTATTTCTGGTTATAACCTTTTGCAAAAGCATATGCAAACATGGCTGACGCTGATGCCTCCGGCCAGTTACCATCGCTGTTACTTTTGTCCATCACCTGGTACCATAAACCATGGTGCTGATACTTCTTCACACTGGAGCAAACATTCTTAAATATGTCAATAACGTTTTGTCGCTCGGGATGATCCGCCGGCAAATAATCAAGACATTCCACGAGGGCCATTGCATACCAACCAATACCCCTGCTCCAGAATTCCGGAGACGTTCCTTTCACAGGATCAGCCCATACAGGATTTTTCGCTTCATCCCATCCATGATATAGCAAACCAGTTTCAGCATCACGACAATATTTATAGATGAGTTTGATCTGATGAACTGCTTCATCATACCATTCAGGTCTATTATAAGCCCGGGCATATTGCATGGAAAAAACGTCCGCCATAAAAATTCCATCAAGCCACATCTGTTTCTCGTAAATCTTTTTATGCCAGTAACCTCCATCAGTCGTTTTCGGTTGCGTTGAAAGCTGGGACACGATGGTATCGACAATCGATTTATATTTTACCTCTCCGGTTTGTTGATGAAATTGAATGGAGAGGCGAGCAGGAAGAACATCGTCCAACTTGTACTCTTTCATATCATAAACATCCGCCTTGAATCCACCGCTCTCATTTATGAATCCATCAATCCAGCGTTTTGGATAGTCAACGAAAGCTTGCTTGTTAATTTTTTTTCCAAGCTTATAGCTACCCAGGAAAAAGAAACTGTATTCATAATTCCAGCGATTTGGAGCGTAGATGGGAAAATCTTTGGGGTCGGGATAGAAGTTCAGTGTACTTTGCACCAACTGCGAAGCGATGTTCCCCGCTCCTTTCTCTTTCGCGTAATTCGCGAAAGATTTCAAAAATGTTATTTGAAGTTTCGAATCAGGCGTAAAATTTTGTGCAACGGGGCTCAATGTTTTTCCGTTGCCTACACTGATCAGAAAAGAAAAAATTGGTTCATTGGATTGAAACGTATAATCGAACACAAGGTAGTCCGCACGCTTATCGTTGTTGACATCTACAATTTTCACAGGGAGTTCACCTCCGAAATTTCGATCAATTACACTCGGTGATACGCTCCTCAATTCGGGAATTCTTTTTAGAAGTTCTTTCCAATCCATTGCAATAATGACTTTATCATTATCCTTTGGTACCGGTGAATAATTACGTTTAACGGTGATCAATACCGGATCTGATTCCGCCAAAGCAGAGGAGATCGTGAATAATAATATCGCAATGAAAAATTGTTTCATAATTCTATTTTAAGATTTCAATCTTAACAGGTGATGCAAGCTCTTTTGCTGTCTTTTCAATGTATGCTACGAAGCCGGCTTCATCCTTAATTCCATTTGGCTCAAGTTGCCATACGCCTGAATAGTAATAATCGATTTGTCCTGATGTCGGTTTTAACTTAGCGATGTGACTGAACTGGTCTTCCGTGAAGTCAATCAAATCCGAGGATTTAAAAAATACAACAAGGCCAAGATTGTCATTGTTATTCAGACTTTGCCCCCCATACGTTGCAACGTATCCGAAGTTCAAATTATCACCTTTCTTTGTAAATAGTTTCG
>CBQWHS010000973.1:0-1804 GCA_967728665.1 uncultured Chryseosolibacter sp.
CGATCATAATATGGTGCGATGAAATCAAACTTATTTAGAGAATCGTCATTCACACGAAAATCAAAAGAGGTAGAAGAAAAACCGCGTCGCCAAAAATTCTAAACCGCTCATCGCGCGCGAAAGCATTTTGCCAGTAAAATAAAGCACACAAAATCAGGTTCATGGCAAATAGAATCAACGCCCCTGAGAATGGTCTCGCAATAATGGTCAGAGAAATGTTGAAGAGAAGTAAACTCCAAATGAAAATTGTTGATTTCCGTTCACCGAATTGCATAACAAATGACGAGCCGTGATCGTGGCGATCATGATCCTTATCGAACCATGCAAACAAAGTTAAGTTCGTCAACGCCGTTGAGAAAAATTGAACCATCAAAACAATTGGCCATTGCCTGATGTCTATGGATGTAACGGCCAGAGACGGCAGGAGAACGCCCAAGGTGTAAAGCAGTGCAATAATAATTTCCTTTGGAATCTTCCAGAATCGATTGATAAGCAAGTACGCTATCACTCCGCAGAACAAAAATATCCCACCAATAAAAACCGGCTTACGAATCGAAATAACGGCAGTCACATCAACAATGGCTGCAAAAATTGAAACGACAAGCATGGTTCGAAAATGTTTCTGATAAAATCGATGCCTGAATGTGGACGCCTGATGCGCTATCTTGTGTGCATCAAGCAGGTGATCTATGCTGTAGATGATCCAGACCGTCAGCCCAAGTGATAACAATCCTGCCGGCAGAATTTTCACATCCAGTAGCTTGCTAAAAAACAAGGCCGATGAAATTGCTCCAGCTGCCACATCGATACTCAGTGCGTTGATATAATGGAAAAGTGACCGCATTTTGTTTGCGTAATTTCTGATAAATAAGACGATTTTAATCAGCCGATAACGAGAATTAAATCATCTTAAATCGTTCATCGTCAGTTGCTGAATGTTTACCTTGAACAAGTACAAACTATCCGCCTATGTTAGTCGATGAAAAAATCATTTCGATGAAAGATTTGCTTGTTCAACCTAAAACGAAAAATTTTAAGTTGTCTGCCTACGACACGAAGTACACAGGCAAAACTCTTAATCGTGAAGACAGTGAACAGATGTTGGAACAGGGTCGAAAGCACCTTGCAGAAATACAGGATAAATTATACGCACATAACAAATACAGTGTCTTAATAATTTTTCAAGCCATGGATGCCGCTGGAAAAGATGGCGCTGTCAAACACATTATGTCTGGATTTAATCCACTCGGTGTTCGCGTTCATAGTTTCAAAGCTCCGAACAGTTTTGAGTTGGATCATGACTATTTTTGGAGACATGCACTTGCATTGCCAGGTCGTGGTGAAATTGCCATTCACAACAGGTCCCATTACGAAAATGTTCTGGTCACACGCGTTCACCCCGAATATCTTTTGAAGGAAAATATTCCAATCGTGAATTCCATCAAGGATTGTGATCACAAGTTTTGGAAACAACGTTTCAAACAAATTCGTCGATGGGAAAAAAATCTATCGGACAACGGAACTGTTATCATGAAATTCTTTTTGAACGTTTCGAAGAAAGAACAAAAGAAACGTTTTCTGGAACGCATCGATGACCCTTCAAAGAATTGGAAATTTTCGCTGGCGGATCTCAAGGAACGCGCTTACTGGGATGACTATCAGGAATGCTATCGCGAAGCCATCGCTGAGACATCAACCGACTACGCTCCATGGTTCGTAATTCCGGCTGATGACAAATGGTATGCTCGACTTGCGATTGCTAGTGTAATCTATCGTCAATTTGAAAAATTGGATTTGCATTATC
>CBQWHS010000974.1:0-1803 GCA_967728665.1 uncultured Chryseosolibacter sp.
GGTCTTAGAGCCTCCGCTATCGGCAATCAGGATCATGTATGAACGTACAGTAACAGGTTGTTTTGTGCAAAGCTAAAAGAGGAATTGGATACTAAAAACTATCTCGCTGGTGTTTCCGTGTGCTTTTTTGCGAAGTGAATTATCCCAGTTTCCCAATCGGCTTAAATTTATCAAACACGTTGGCATTATGAGGAGCGTCCTTGAGTTCATCGGTGAGGTCCTGACCGGCCCAATGCTCATAATGTTTCCCACTTCTCCAGAGGCGCGAAGAGGTTACATCATAAACAATTCCATGTAAGGCAACCCACACTTCAGGTTTGTCCTGGCCATTTCTCAGCGCAAGCTGGGCTCGCGTTATTGTGGGAAAATCTTTTAGGTTCACCGCGAGGTTAAGTGGTTATAGTCTTTCACGACTGTGTAAAGAAATTCGACAGGTGCAAGCTCACTCTGTATGCCGAGGAGAGATTTGATTCTTTCCGTGACCATAAGAACGGGTTGTGAATTCCCAAAATTGACATTTGCCTCCAGCGCCCGTTGTATCAATTCAATATCTCTGCCCTCCAGCTGAGTAACTTGAGGAAATGTTGGCTGGTAAAGATTTTCCGCCGTAATGAAAATTTCGTTGGCGGTAATTTCTTTTTGCGCGATCAATTTAACAACACAGGTGCCTGCCACAATATCGCCTAAGCGTTGACCTTTTCCGTTGACAGCAATAACAACCACCGCCAAAGCGCCTGACAGGACGTAGAAATCAATCAAACCAAATAGCCATCGAAGCAAATAGTCGCCGACCGTTGGCTGCGTTCCATCCAGACGCACAACCTGTATGTTAAGCGCACGTTTGCCCGGACTTTGTCCATTCATGAAAATTTCAAAAAACAAATTGAAGCAAAAAAAAGGAATGGCAACAAGCACAATCCAAAGCCAGACGATTTCAACATCCATATTCACAAACAACGCCACCAACGCTACCAGATAGGCAACCAGGATAATCCGATCAATCAGAAAAGCGAGAATTCTATCGCCAATGCTGGCAATCGGATAATGAATCGCGACATTCTGAGTTGTCCTAACACTTATTGTTTGCATCCCTTAAAAAATTGAATAACTTTTCGCAATTAACCACCACCTGACAAATTTCGGAAATATGAAGCTCACTGCACTGGCTCTCATCACCTTACTTTTTCTGACCGTTTCGTGTGTTAACGTTGAACGGAAAAACAAATATGCAGAGATGCCGGAAGAGCAACTACAAAAAGTTGCAGATTCACTTGCACAGTCCTTCATTATAGCCGACAGCCATGTGGACCTCCCGTATCGATTGAAAATAAAGCATTTCGTACTCGAAAAAGAATACTTAGGAATTCCATTGCAAACGAGTGAAGGTGACTTTGATCTGGTGAGAGCGAAGAAAGGTGGATTGGACGCACCCTTCATGTCGATTTATATTCCGTCATCGTATCAACAAAAACCTGACAAAGGGAAAATACTGGCGGATTCACTGATCAATATGATTGAGGGAATCGTCAATGCGCATCCCGATAAGTTCGCGCTGGCAAAAACTCCACAGGATATTGAAATCAACACAAAGGCCGGAAAGATCTCCTTGCCTATGGGAATGGAGAATGGCGCGCCTGTTGGCGATAGTCTCGAAAATGTAAAATATTTTTTCGATCGTGGAATTCGCTACATCACGTTAACACACGGCAAAGACAACCAGATATGTGATTCTTCTTATGACTCAACGTACACCTGGAATGGTTTGAGTCCTTTCGGCGAAAAAGTTGTTGAAGAAATGAATCG
>CBQWHS010000975.1:0-1802 GCA_967728665.1 uncultured Chryseosolibacter sp.
TCCGTCCTTAACACATTTTTCAAACTATCAGCAATTGAATTCTGTGCTTTTGAGTTGGTGATTAAACACACAAGAAGAAATGAACAGAGGATAGGACGAAAACAATTCAATTTCATTTGATAGGTTAAGAAGGAAGGAAATTTAATAAATTACAAACGAACGTTTTTAACTGCGCGGGACAAAATCTTCTTTTTCCGACCGGCTCGATCCGCATGAGACTATACGGCATTTGTGAGTTAGGAAAGGGACGGACACCTGTCAGATCAAAAACTGCAATTGCCTTTCAATCATCTTTACATTTGCTGGAAGATTTCCTAAAATCTCTCCATCACCTTCAATCATACACGGACCTTCTGATGTAAGAGAAATTGATGTAGCATCTCGATAAGAGATTTCACGAATGCGAATATGTTGTCCTTTTTTTAGCTTAGACGTATGCCAAATGAAATCAAGCGCGGACACATCCCCGCAAAGGAAAACTGAAAACTTCCGGTCGTCTATTAGCGCGTCTGGTGCTATGCATAAACCGTGGCCATAATATTTGCCATTTCCAACAGCAAGAGTTCTTAATTTTCCTTCCCAGCTCCATTCCGCGGAGGTCGCTCTTACTTTCATCGTTTCATAGGAGACAAACGTGGAGAGAATACTATAATAGTAAGCGACTCCGTGACCGAATGGCCTTGCGCTTTTTGAAACTTTATCAACAACCATCGGGCCCATTCCCAAGTCGGCAACATTGACAAAATATCGCTCCTCCATTTGTGAATCACGGTCAGTAGTAAAGCTTATTTTTCCAACATCGATAAGCTTTGGCTTGAATTGTGTGATCAGCTTTTCGAGTTGATCGATGTCGGATGTTATCTTAACAGTTCTTGCAAAATCATTCCCCGAACCCAGAGGAATTAAACCGATGACAGGAAGTCTAATGTCGGACTCGCGGCCTTTCAATACACCGTTAACTACCTGGTTTAATGTGCCATCGCCACCAGCCGCGATGATGAGGTCTACAGATTTATTAGCCATTTTATTGGCTAAAGAAATGGCATCGTTTTTTGACAGCGTTTCAAAAACTTCAACGTTAGCAATCTTAGAAAGTCGAGGAAGAATGTTACGATAAAAAAATTTCTTCTTAAGAGAAATCCCATTCAGAATGACAGCAATGTTTTTCTTTGCCGGAGCCAACTCCATCATTTACAATTTTTCTTGATGGCTGCCTTTGCATCCGGGGTACCAAGTTCATCCGCCTTCTTGAAATCAAGACAAGCATCGTATTGATTGTTTAGGTTAAGTTTGGAAAGGCCACGCTGATAGTAAGTTTCACCATCACCGGGATAGAGATCAATAGAACTCGAATAATCTTCAACTGCGCCAGCGAAGTCTTCTTTTTCGAAACGGCTCAATGCACGATTATCAAAGTAAACAGCATTCGTAGCATCGAGGGAAATCGCTTTTGTATAGTCTGCAATTGCTCCGTCATTATCTTCGAGCTGAAACTTCACGACACCACGCAGATTGTATAATTCGGAATCTTCAGGATTGAGGTCGACTGCCTTATTGAAATCTTCAAGTGCGCCTTTGTAATCTTGCTTTGCATTTTTTGCAAGAGCGCGGTTTTCAAATTTTAGCGGATCTTTCTGGTCTATCTTTATTGCCTCATTGTAATCTGCAATAGCCTGGTCGAGATTGTTGAGGTTGTAATGCGCAACGCCGCGATCATTAAAAAAATCTGCATCTGTTTTTTCAAGCTCAATGGCTTTGTTATAGTCATCCACGGCACTGACATATTCGCCAAGTTCTGCTTT
>CBQWHS010000976.1:0-1799 GCA_967728665.1 uncultured Chryseosolibacter sp.
AAATTTTACATGCATCAGAGCCAGACTCCCTTCCACCCCCCGTTTCTTTTTCACCCCCAAATGCGCCTCCAATTTCAGCGCCCGAAGTGCCTATGTTGACATTCGCAATTCCACAGTCCGATCCGTCAGCGGATAGAAATAACTCTGCTTCTCTCATATTCAAAGTCATAATGGAAGAAGACAGACCCTGCTTCACACCATTTTGCATACTGATGGCTTCTTCGATTGTTTTGAAGGGCATGATGTATAATATCGGGGCAAATGTTTCTTGTTGAACGATATCAAAGTCGTTACGCACTTCCGCAATAGCCGGTTTAACATAGCAACCTGATTCATAACCTTTGCCATCAAGAACTCCTCCTTTCACCAGAAAAATGCCTCCGGCCTTCTTCACTTCTTTTAGCGCAGCGTTATAATGTTTAACAGCTTGTTTATCTATAAGTGGTCCTACATGGTTGGACGGATCCAAGGGATTTCCAATCGAAAGCTGAGCATAAGCATTCATAAGTCGAGATTTAACTTCGTCATATACACTTTCGTGGATAATCAATCGTCGTGTTGTAGTGCAACGTTGCCCTGCAGTTCCCACAGCTCCAAACAACGCCCCGCGAATGGCAATGTCCAGGTCAGCATTTTTTGAAATAATGATAGCATTGTTTCCACCAAGCTCAAGCAACGGCCTGCCTAGGCGCTCACTCACAGTTCGGCCAACGGCTTTTCCCATCCGTACCGACCCTGTGGCTGACACTAAGGGGATGTTTTCGTCAGCCGCGAGCCACTGCCCCAAACGGGCATCGCCGTTCACAATACAAGAAACACCTTCAGGAACTCCCATTTTTTCAAAGACAGTATTGACAATGTTCTGACAAGCAACGCTGCACAGTGGAGTTTTCTCCGATGGTTTCCATATGCAGGTGTCGCCACATACCCATGCGAGCATTGAGTTCCATGACCATACCGCCACCGGAAAATTGAAAGCGGTTATAATACCGACAATACCCAATGGATGCCATTGTTCATACATTCTATGTTGCGGTCTTTCCGAGTGCATTGTCAAGCCATGCAATTGGCGTGAAAGTCCAACGGCAAAATCACAGATGTCAATCATTTCCTGTACTTCGCCGAGACCCTCTGCATATGATTTGCCCATTTCATATGACACCAATTTTCCCAGGTTTTGTTTTTGCTCCCGTAATGCTTCGCCGATTTGTCGAACTACTTCACCTCGTTTTGGCGCGGGCCATTTACGCCACTCCTTAAATGCTTCCACGGACTTAGAAACTACCTGGCGATATGTTTTTTCATCCGTCTGGTAAACGGAACCGATCAGTTTGCCATCCGCAGGAGAATATGAATCGATAAGTTCGGCGGATCCTTTAAACCATTTTTGGCCAGTCGATGTACCGGAATTTTTTTTCTTAACACCAAGAGCGGAAAGTGCTTCGTTGATACCGAATTTTTGCATGGGCAGATTGTTTTAACGCGGCTCCGGCAGATACTTCACATCTCATTTCAGTGACTCCTTTCTGCCTTACCGATTAGAATTAGATAACCCGGCAAAAGTAACTCTTTTTCATGAGCAAGAAACGATGATTAGGCAGGTGTCTGGTTTGCTAATACATTTACCAATCAACACCGTAAATGCCTTTTTTACCATCGGGATAAAATCCTTCAATTAAAATCCCACCCTTTTTATAGCCGAGAATTCGGTTGAGATCTTCAACGTTGTCAACAGGTACTTTATCAATATATCCGATTACAAATTCTTCTTTCAATCCGGAATCTTTCCACTTGCCTTC
>CBQWHS010000977.1:0-1799 GCA_967728665.1 uncultured Chryseosolibacter sp.
CACTTATAAAGCCACTTAAACATCACGCGGACTTGATTATTCCAAACAATCAAAACTTCGAAAAAGCGCTTGATATTCTAACAATTGCACTCAAAGGCAAGCTGGCAAGTGTGCAAACTGCAAATTTGTAGTTTACCTGTATTTGCATACTTTTGTAACCCCAAATGAAAAAGAAGCTTCAATGGTTGTCAATTTTTATCGGCCTGATTCTGGCCGCTGCCATTGTATTCGTTCAATTCTTTCAATTTCAAAACAACGGACTTTCAAAGAAGGATGTAAAGACGGAGCAACAAGATTCGAAATCTTCTGATGAAGAGTTACAAGTTTCGCTGCCAACCTTTTCGCTGCCTTCGCAAATCCATGTGTCCGTAAATCTTGATGCTGTTTGCTTATTTGAAATTGTATTTGAAGAGAAGGAGGAGAACAAAACATCGTTAGTCTCAACCCTCATTCCGCAAAAGTTTTTGATTACCCTGTTTCGTGTAATCATATCTCCGAACGCCCCCTAACCACCTGCGTTCATTAATGGTCACGGGTTCGTGACAAATCTTTAATCGTAATTTTTACTTTTTAATTCTATACACTTTTATGAGAAACAAAGGATTCGTGGGATTACTTACAGTTGTGGTTACACTGCTCTGTATGTATTACCTCTCTTTCACATTTATTTCGCGCAGTGTTCAGCGCGATGCAGCAGAATACGCCACCAATGCCAGCGGTACTGTTGATCCAATCAAAAAACAAAACTATCTGGATTCAGTTTGGAACAAACCTGTGTTCAATTTCCTGGGGATGAAAGAATTTACCTATAAGGAAATTAAGAACGGGGAAATCAGCTTGGGCCTTGACCTTCAAGGTGGAATGCACGTGACATTGGAAGTTTCTCCTGTTGATATTATCCGCGGACTAAGTGGAAACAATCAAGATTCTGCTTTTGTAAAAGCATTGAACACTGCATCGGTGCGTTCGAAGACTAGCCAGCAAAGTTTCAGCTCAATATTCTTTAAAGCCTATCAGGATGCTAATCCTGGTAAACGCCTTGCACCCCTTTTCGCTACTGCTTCAACTCGTGGGCGAATCAGTTTGAATGCGTCAGACTCTGAAGTGATCTCAATTGTCAATGCGGAAATTGAAAGTGCGATCGATCGGTCGTTCACAATTTTAAGCAATCGTATTGATCAGTTCGGAACATCCCAACCGCAGATCCAGCGCCTCCAAGGAACAAACAGGATTCAAATTGAAATCCCAGGCGCTGAAAATCCTCAGCGTGTTCGCAAATTATTACAAGGTGTTGCAAAGCTTGAATTCTGGGATGTTGTGGAAACCGGAACATTGAATCCCCAGCTTTCATCAATCAACGACTTGCTGATAAAAGAACAGCGGGAGAAGAGCAAATCCAACGAAAAAGCTGCGGCTCCTGAAAAGAAGGAATCATTAAACGATGTTCTTAAAGGCGGTGATCAAAAAACTGATTCTACGGCATCAGCGCTTGAGAAAAGTCTGGCTACAGCAGCCGATAGCACGGGCCTCGATTCGCTCCAAACGCTTGGAATTTCTCCATTGATTTCACTCAGCTCTCCTCCGTATTCTTTTCGATATGATTTGAAAGATACGGCAGCCATCAACGCAATTTTTAAGCGCGAAGATGTTCTTAATAGATTACCTCGCAACGTAGGCGTTTTCTGGGCAAATAAAGAAGACAAACTTTCGGCCGACATCAATGAAGAGCCAAAACTTCAACTTTATTTCCTTGACCTGGGAAGAAATCATAAATCTAAATTGACAGGCGAAGCAATTGT
>CBQWHS010000978.1:0-1798 GCA_967728665.1 uncultured Chryseosolibacter sp.
TCACAGGCGTTGAAAATTTTGATGACGTGAAGTTTGGTTATCGTTACCAGTGGGCAGGATTTGGAAAAAATTCGCCTCGCTTTATCAACCTTTCATACCAAAAGCGAATAAAGCAACCCCTCGATATGTCATACAATGCACAACGATTGAGCACCTCTTCACGAACTGGACAGAAGCAATTGCCGCGTGGAAAAAGGATTATTCATGCAATCGGAGGAAATATTTTTCAGTCGAATGTAGGAGTAGTCCGATCGATTGGCGGAAGTTTTAATTATGCTATTAACTACCCTTTGACAAACGCATCGCGGATTGCTGTTGGAGTCTCCGGAATTTTAGAAAATCGAAAGTTAGATCTGACGGAAATCACTTTACGCGATCCCGATGATTATTATAATTATCTGCTTCGCAGCTCGACTTCTCAAACTGATTTTAGTGTTCGCATGGGTGCGCTGTTATACGGTGAGAATTTCTATTTTGGTATCTCATACCTCCCGGTGTTGAACATTGCACTACAGGCGTCAGACCTCGCGCTCGAACAACCGTTTTATCGGGCTTCAGTTCAAGGTGGCGTAGCATTTCTCTTGAGTAACGAAATCAAAATTAAGCCAAGTATTCTGGCATTGCTGCAGATGAATAACCATATCACAGTTGATTACAATGTTAAAGCTTATTTTCAGAATAAGGTCTGGCTTGGGGTTACCTATCGGGATGTGCAAAGTGGAGTTGCAATCCTGGGGTTCAACATAAATGAAAGATTTACGGCATCCTATTCTTACGAAATATCGCTAGGCCAATTCAAAAGATTCGATGATGGTAGCCATGAGATTGTATTGGCTGCGCGTTTAAAAAATCTAAAACGATTTTCTCAATACATATGGTGAAGTGGATTGCAATTGCTGCCCTCAATTTTTTGGCGATGTGTTCTTACTCGCAGGTTTTTGAGTTTTATGAAGTTAAGAACATGCAGACCATAAACTCTTCTGCTGAAGAAGGAATTCCATTGTTGTCCCCTGATGGAGGGCGCTTGTTTTTTAGTCGATCAATGTTTCGTGGCAATGAAGGCGGGGAGTACGGTGGCGAAGATATATGGGTAAGTGAGTTGAGAAATAATATTTGGAGTAAACCAACCAATGAGTTCGCATCCCTTAACAACAAACGGAACAATGTTGTGGTTGGTGTGACGAAAGATGGTAAAGGAATTTATTTCATAGACGGATCCCGTTCGCAAAGAATGAATGGCATTTATGTGATCAGACAAAAGGGAACTGAATGGTCACGTCCGCATCTGCTCAGTATTCCAGGCATTGATAATCTTGATTTCATTGGTTTCTATGTGTCTCCTGATGAAGACGTAATTTTTCTTTCAATGAAAAGTTCGGACAGCCATGGAAGTGAGGACCTTTATTATACTGTCAAGGATAAGGATGGACTTTGGGCCAAACCGAAGAACGTTGGAGCTACGATCAACACAAGTGGATTTGAGATATCACCTTTTTTGTCGGTCGATAAAAAGCGTTTATATTTTTCGAGTGACGGGCACAAGGGTGAAGGTGATGCGGATATATTTTACAGCGAACGTCTTTACGATTCCTGGGAGACGTGGTCTGTTCCTGTGAATATCGGACCATCTATAAATTCAAAAAAATTTGATGCTTACTTTTCTGTTTACGGTGATTCTGTTTGCTTTTTTACAAGCAATCGGGAAAGTGAATTTGCTGATATTTACTCAGCGAAGATTCGCCTGGCCAAGAGTGTGCTTGTTAAAGGACAACATTATTTCACCTCCGATGAATGGAAT
>CBQWHS010000979.1:0-1797 GCA_967728665.1 uncultured Chryseosolibacter sp.
ATTTGATCTCGTTTGTAAGATCATTGTTGTTCATTTCAATTTTTGCGTTTCTAGATTTGGCTACCATATGATTTAATTTTATTTTGATTAATTATTGTTTATGTATTCTTGATTATCGGTGTCATGCGGTCTTGACTTGCTCGTCAACAATCCCCAAAAATTTGTTTGATCCTTGCGAATGAAATGCACACGCTCATTGATGATCAGGCCGTGAGTCTTTGCTAACAGGCTGTCATACTCCGAGGGGTCAACGAATAACATTTGATGGGAACCGCCAATTTCTTCTGTGGACCTATAACCAAACAATTCCAACGCTGGCGCATTCATGAAGACGAGCTCATTATTTCTCGTTCTAATAACCGCAAACTTCAAGTATCCTGCCAGGTTGTTTATTATTTCAAGATCGCTGTCCATTGGAGGTTTTTGATTTGCTGATGTAAAGTTGGCTTAACGGCCAATGGCTTGAAATACTGTTTTCACATGGACAGCCTCCGTATAAATACGGATATCGTGCTGGTGGTTTCCCTGATTTCGTAAATGATGTTTCTCCATCGGTTTACTTTGCGAAGCATATTGCCTATGATGACCTTCAACATCAGAGAGACAGGGAACGAACTATTGAGAATTCTTGAGAAGGATCTTCGATGGTCACGTGAATGCAGGCTGACAATAGACTTGCTTGTTCCTGATGTGCTCAAAGGAGATAGGGACCGTTTAATCACATCCATCCTGCTGATATGCCAATGCCTCGACTCAAAACCGCTAGACTCTTCAATAAACATAGAATTATCAATAGCGTCTCATTCGAGCGACTCGCTTAATGTAAAAATTGATGTTAAGGGAATTAGCAACAAGCGAGAAACGACGCAACAATTTTTGCGCACTCATCGAGTAGAGGTTGATGCATTACTTGCAAGACTCCCCTATCCCACCATGTTTTCTGCAAACGGAGTCTACGTTCGCTTTAGCTTTAACATGCTTTTTTTCGATGCAGATGAACACAAAACCCATCGCATTCAAAGTTCAGGCAAAAAGGTTTTACTGGTTGAAGATGACGACATTACCGCGTTGGTATTTACATCCTTCATGGAGGAATGGGAATATATCGTTACAAGAGTTTCCGATGGCGCCTCTGCTGTTGAAGCCGCAACGTTACGCCTTCATGACATTATACTCATGGATACATTCCTGCCAAAAATGTCGGGCATCGATGCCATCAGGAAGATCAGGGAATTAGACAAAAAAATTCCGATAATTGCGCTTACTACTTCACCTTTCGACAAGGATTTCGCCGATCGTTATGCCGGAGCAAATGATGTTCTTATAAAGCCTGTAGGTAGCGCAGACTTGCAGAGAATACTAAAACGGTATTCATAGTCCTCGTCAAAGCTCAATTTTATGTTCAAGGATTTTTTTAATCAGCTCGGTGGTATTCTTCAAATTGAATTTACTCAGTACGTTGGCACGATGCGTTTCTATCGTACGCGGACTGATGTTCATTTTGTCTGCGATTTCTTTATTGGAAAATCCATCGATCACATAGCGGATCACCTCTTTCTCCTTGGGAGTTAAGAACGGAGTGCTGCGAGCCCGATTATAAGCGCTTTCAATGAGAAGGCCTGAAATCTCTAAGGAATAAAAAGTACCGCCGTTCAAAACTTTGGCTATTCCTTTCATCAATTCTGCAGCATCAACAGTTTTATGGATGTAGCCGTTGACGCCAGCCTCTAACGCATTGATCACATAGAATTCTTCCTTATGGGAGCTAAGAATAATTATTTTAAGCTTTGGATTAAC
>CBQWHS010000980.1:0-1788 GCA_967728665.1 uncultured Chryseosolibacter sp.
GGGGTATCAGTAGTTTCCATTCGAGTTTTAATAATCGCTCTTTGTGAAAGCTCGCCCACATTCCCAACATGTAAATGGGAATAAAATGAAAATAGGCATAGATAGGATTTGCGTTATTCTCTGGCCGGTATGTGAAAAAACAAGTCAGCAGAACGAATGGAAAACCATACTTGTAGAAAAATCGATTGTCTAAATGATGAAGAATTGGTGCTGAGAAATAGAACAACACGATCGTGCTGATGAACCAAAACGGTGGCATATGCGTGCCTCTGATTAAATGATAAAAGAATTGACTTGTATGAGAACGTTGTTGGAAATCCGCCGGCAGGGACAACGATTCAAAGTTTGTGTTGAGGCGAATTAAAATCAACGGTATTGAAATAATAATGTAAGGCAGAATAATATTTAGGAATTTTTGTTCAAGATACTTTTTGTAGTCAAACTGATTGTGCGTTAAATGCTGAAACAAGAACCCGCCAATGAATAAAAATAGCACAGTTCCGTTGCCCTCAGAGGGATCGAAGAATATTTGGATATAATGATGAATATCGGGATGCGAACGCCAATCTATTTGATATCCGCCCGAATGAACGCCAACAACAAAAATAATTGCCAAACCTCGCAGGTTATGGATGTATTGCAAGTAGCGAGACATCTTCGTTTATTTTTCTATTTTGTTTTAATGCGCCGGAGATTTCTTTGGCAATGATCTCGTTCCCATTTGGAGAGACGTGACAGAAGTCAATGTAGATATATTCATTGTTGTTGAATTTATCAGTCAGATCTAAAACCCACGAGTGGTTTCTTTCTTTGATCTTTTCCTTGAGCCTGTCATAAATTGCTTTGAAGTTTTCACCCAGATCTTCATCCAGTTTAAGATGATCGGTTCGTGGTTTGCCGATGTATGCTGCCGGCTGCAACACCGCTAAAAACTTCCCGTTGTGTTGAGCGACAAGTTCTTGCGCTATCTCCCAATTTCGCATCATGATTTCAGCAATCTGCTCCGCTTTTTCAGGGTTCGTAATGCAATCATAAGGCGAGTCAGCTTTGCCAGACTTGTTTGCGAACATGCGTACTACTTTCAATGTGTTCTCGACAAACAACTTGGAAGCGAGATCGTTTATAATTTTCATTTTGCCCGCATATAGCTTCTCACGATACATGGGCACCAACCTATGGGATGGTAACTCGCTTATTTCTTTCGGACAAAGAAATGCAGCATCATTAACGCCATCGTAAAAAATTACGACATCCATTTTTTGATTTGTTGTGTACATCGATATCAGGGCATCCAGTTCTTGTCGCGAATTATACGCGAGCTGAGCATGATTGTAAACGTTATAATGTGGGTTGTTGACGCTAAACAGTGACGGAATAGTGTGACGATCGTCAGAGCCTTCGCCCCACATGGTAGATCCACCAAAAAAATGAACCGACCTGGCTGAATCACTTGAATTTGTTTCGAGTGTATTTCTTTCGCCATTTTCTGTAACGTTTAACGTCTCACCTTTGTACGGTTTCATTTTCCAGCCTACAAATGGTTCGTATTCATGCTGTACGGAGTTGTAATCGCGAAAAATTTTCTGAGCATAATCATAGCTAGCGGAGTAGTTCGGCAGCGCTTCCCGTTTCGTGTTCGCAAGTCGTTTCAGATAAGCACCTGCTATCCAGTTAACGAAAATAAGAAGCACAAGGAAGATGCAGACCTGAATCACCACCGTCTTGAAATATTTAAATGCTTTCTGCATAATTGAAATAAAACCTAATCCAGCTGGGTGAATTAGGTTT
>CBQWHS010000981.1:0-1773 GCA_967728665.1 uncultured Chryseosolibacter sp.
TCATCAGCGTGAAAACTGTGGAAACTCACAAGACGAATATTCTTGAAAAACTTGGCCTGCGAAATACCGCAGAACTTGTACGCTACGCGATCAAGAACAACATTATCTCCATCGACTGAAATAGGACTTTCTCCTGAAATTTCAGCTTTCTAAGGGAAAACCTGAGGGTCATTTTAAGATTTTTCCTGATCCATACTTACCTGTTTATTCACAGCTTGGAAACTTAAAACTGGCTTTCGGTCAAATCTGTTCAGTTTGCAGGTGTTTGTCGCTGAATTCCTGATTTTCTAAAGTCAGGATTCTCCTCACGTTTTCGAGCTGTGGCCACCCCACCTTTGTATCACACAAAACGACACAAACACATGACAACAATTAAATCAACCTCCGCAAAAATCCTCTTCATCTTTATCATCTTCACTGTTGTGCACGCTGAGAAAGCATTGGCACAATCAAGATTCAAGACTCCATTATCATACAAAGGGATAACGGCTTCTTTCGGTAGTCGCTCTTTCGATCTTAGCAGTGGTATCAAAGAAATCAACCAGGCAAAAGTTGGAATGGGTGGTGGACAATTAGGCATATTTTATGGAAACCAGGCGATGCGCGCCAACATCACGCTCTTCGGATACTATTCTTCAACGAGCAACATCAAAGGATCAATTGATCTCTATACCAATGGTGCATCAGTAAACTTCTACCCGATTGCAGCATTGACAGGAAAGACGTCAAAAGTTCAGCCTTACTTTTCAACTGGTGTGGCTTATGAAAAAATGAAATTCTATGGACATTATCTTGCTGGCGCTGATACTAAAATTAACTACAGCGTAACACGTCAACCATCAATTGGAAAAGTGAATCAATTGAACGCTTCGATCGGTGCTGGAGTAGAATTGAATGTTACTCCTGGATTTAGAAACTTCGTTCATGTTTTCACAGAAGTTAAATACGGTGTGAAACTTTTCAACCAGGGAAGCAACTCGGATTTTGCATCAACATCATCATCGCACCAGGTGTTAATGAACATTGGCTTGCGATTCGGATCAAGAAATTAAAAATCTGCTCAGGGCTATAGGGCTCATGACCAGAAAGCAGAGAAAATAGATATTTGTGTGTGTCGGTGTGTCTGAAACGATTGTCGCTAACGCGCTTCGTTTCTTTTTTTTATGCAAATGCAGTTTAACTGCAAAGAGAATATAAAATGCATGTTAACCGCAAAGAACGCGGAGAAAAGCGCAGAGAAATAATTACACTCAATTTCAAGATGTGAAACGGTATTTAAACCGCAAAGAGAAATGCAAAGAATACAAAGTATTTAACCGCGGAGGGCAAGGAGAAAACGCGGAGAAATGCAATAGAAGTTCTTTTTAATTACTAAACCATCTCAACCAAGCGCAGCGCGACTGCACTTTACTTTGTGTCCTCTGGCAAACGATGCTGAAAAGATGAAAGCTGAGCCGTGCCGCTCACTTGAAGTACTGCGGTAATTAAAATCTTTCGTGTTCTTAGTGTTACTGTATTTATTGAATTTCCTCTGTGAGTCTCCCTCCGTGAAAGGCGCAATGTCAGGATCCGGTGACATTGATTCCATATAAAATCTGGGCGTATAATCGGCTCATGAAAGCTGTTTGCGTGAAGATTCTCGTTAAATAGACAACAGCCCAGGCAATCCGTTGCATTTAGCATCAATTGACGGTACAGGGTTGTACTACCTATGTCATGAGTGCAAATGATTTTCATTTGGCTTTCATTTTTTCAGTATATTCACCATGAGCC
>CBQWHS010000982.1:0-1772 GCA_967728665.1 uncultured Chryseosolibacter sp.
AGTGTATCACAAGGAATCCATGTCTGTTGGTAAAAACTCCGCGCTTAAAACTTATTACTTAACCCGAAATCGATTGTTATTTATGAGGCGAAACACTTCCGGATATATTAAACTACTCTGGATTGTTTTCTTCGTGGTGATTTCGCTTCCAAAAAATACATTGCTGTTTTTGTTGAAACGTGAAATCCAAAACGGAACGGCTTTGTGGAAAGCTCTTCTGTGGAATATGACTCATCTCTCGAACGGCAAAAAATTGAAATTATTTTTATGACGATATATACGGTATTTAAATGAAGATTGGTGTTGAAGTGCAGCGGGTGTTCAGGAAGAAGAAGTATGGTATCGAAACGTCTTCACTTGAGTTGTTGAAAAAATTTCAGGAGCTTGATAAAAAGAATGAGTATGTAATTTTTGCGAAGAATGATTCAGACAAGCAATGTCTACACGAGGCATCGAACTTCAAAGTTCGATATCTCGGTGGTAAGATGTTTGCTGACTTTGAACAAATATTTCTTCCTATTGCTGCCTGGGGTGAACGGGTGGATGTCCTTCATTGCACAGGCAACACAATACCTTATTTTGCAAACGTCCCCATTGTTCAAACGCTCCATGATATAATTTTCATGGACCCGATTCCGACCGGGGATAGCCTCTATCAACGTGTTGGAAATCTCTATCGTCGAAGGCTTGTTCCGCTCGTCACACCAAAAAGTCAGGCGATCATTACAGTGTCAAATTATGAAAAAGAAAGAATTGTAAACAGGCTGGGAATAGACGAACGCAAGATCGAAGTGATCTATAACGGAATCAACGAAGAACGCTATAAGATGTGCAATGATCCGCGCGTGCTTGCCGAAGTGCAAGTTCGCTACAGCCTTCCGAAAAAATTTATTTTGTTTCTAGGAAACGCAACAGGCAGAAAAAATCCACTCGGCGCAATTCAAGCGTATATAATTTATGCGTCCAAAGTAAGTAACCCTTTGCCATTGGTGATGCCTGGACTCGATCAGAAATTCGTAACACACACACTCAAGTCATTAAACGTTGCTTACAATCATAAACAATTTATCACACCAGGTTATATCAAGGATGAAGATCTACCTCATGTCTATTCGTTGAGTGAGTTGTTTCTGTTTCCTTCGTTGTCCGAAGGTTTTGGGATGCCGGCGATAGAAGCGATGTCGTGCGGAACACCGGTCGTGACATCGAAAATCTCATGCATGCCGGAGATTGCCGGAGATGCAGCCGTTCTCGTAGATCCAATGAGTCCTCCTTCGATTGCTGATGGTTTAATTCAAATTTTGGGTAACGAGGAAATTCGTATGGAGAAAATTCAGGACGGTTTACTAAACGCACGCCGGTTCAGCTGGACGAAGACTGCAGAAAAAGTTTTTGAGGTATACGACCGAGTGGTGCATAACCCCACAGAGACCATTAAACCAAATATTAAAGGGCTCAGAAGATTGGAGCCAAGCTTGTATTTTTTCAACCGGCCGCGCGCTTAATAACACTTTAAACGGCATGGGTTTTTATTCTATATACATATATATGCTATGAACTAAATGGTAAAATTTTACAAAGGCTTTAATCTCTATCAATTGTATGATCACAAAAGTTGTCGGAATCTGTGCTGTTGCGCTGATCAGTTTTCAGTTTTCATTTGCTCAAGTTGACACCAGTTACATTTACAAAACTGGTATGCCTTACGGGACTCTGGACATTCGTCTTGCCAAATCCGCTACGCGTTATTACTATTTGAAGGAAGGTGAAAC
>CBQWHS010000983.1:0-1772 GCA_967728665.1 uncultured Chryseosolibacter sp.
CCCCAATCTCTGATCAGGTAAGATCCGACAGATCGACACAGGCCGGCCGAGAAAATAAAACTGACAGAAAGGGAAGCTCCCAATACCTCCGTCATTCTTCTTCCTTCCAGGAAACCAAAGACCATTCCCCAGACAAGCCCGAGTGGAAAACCATTCATGAAAAGAAAGACTATGTTGTACGGTGGTGGCACCAGCGCAAACAACAACCACGACAGTGCTGCGATGCTCACCATCAGCAAAATTCCAGAGGTGCGTTTTGTCGCATTCAATTCTGCTATGAACTTTATTCCGAAAAATTTAGCAGCGCCATAACCGAGTACTTGAGAAATGATCAACCACGATTTGTAACTATGACCAGCATAGGAGATGTCATCGAACGTTGCCGCAGTGAAACTCTTGCGAAAAGCATAGATGCTTGTGTATAGACAAAACGCCGTGAGCGAGGCGTATAATGTGAACCAGATTGGATTGGCTTTCGAGAGTGTTTCAGTGATCGTTGTGTTTCGAAAACGTAATTCCATCAGCGGTTAAAGTTGCAGGCTGCCATAAACCCTCCGACAAGATGGAAATTTTTCTGAATCCTATCGCTAGAAGTTCAAGCGCAGTTTGGGGAAAATAATTTATGAGGTCTTTTGTATGATGTGCATCGCTACTGATGGTAGCAGGGATATTTCGTTTCAGAATTTCCTGGAGGATCCATTCGGATGGATAAGTGTTTTCAGTTTTCTTCTGATACAAACCGCGCGTGTTTACCTCGATTATCGCTGCGGATTGTTTGATTACGTCAAGAGTCGTGATGATTTCCTTTTGATACCAGTTATCGGACTCGCTGTAGAATTTCCTTCCGGTATTTTGAATTTTTATTTTATCTAAATGTCCGACGATTGTTGGCGTTGATTTCTGAATCATTTCGCGCGTGAGTTCGAAGTAACGTTGCACAACGTGCTTGATATCGTTCTGGAATATTTTTTCAAGGCCTTCAAGAAAGGATGCATGCGTACCGTCTATTTCCCAATGGCGTCCATCCGCAAACGTATCAACGAAATGTACGGAGCCGATGGTGTAATCAAGAACATTCTTGAAATCATCAGGTTTGGCTGCACTGGGAATGTAATCCACTTCCAGTCCTGTATAAATTTCGAGATCGCTAAACTTCTTTTTTTGAGCCTCAATTGCCGTAACGTATTCCGTCAACCTTTCACGTTTCATACTCCACCGGGTTTCAAAAGGAAGGGGCGCATGCGATGAAAATCCAAGCGACTTTATTCCTTGCTCCCGAGCCGACTGTGCAATGCTCTCTAGCGACTCTACACCATCGCAAAAATTACTGTGTGTATGATAATTTGTCCACATCGATCGTTGAAAATAATGAAAGGACAACAATTTCGTAACTGCCACGCAATTCGGAACAGTTTTTTTTTGTAATGAAAATAAATTGATGTTCTGATGAACCGCGTGCATTTGATGATAAGCATCTGTTTGATAAACATAACGCTCGGCGTTGCGCAAACAAGAACAGAGAATATTATTATTATCACACTTGATGGCTACCGATGGAAGGAAGTCTTTAAGGGAGTTGATCCCGATATTAGCAAGAATCCAAAATATGTTAGTGATCCGCAAATTATAAAACGTTTTCAGGCGAATTCACCTGAGGCGAGCCGAAGGAAACTGATGCCCTTTCTTTGGGAGGTGATCGCCAGTCAGGGACAACTTTACGGCAATCGCAAATTCAAGAACAGAGTCAACTGCAGTAATATTCATTTGCTTTC
>CBQWHS010000984.1:0-1772 GCA_967728665.1 uncultured Chryseosolibacter sp.
AAACATCGCTACCGTACTACATTCCAATTCCACCAATTCCATTTCTCCCGTTTTCGATTGGCACGATGGGCGCGGTCATTCGCCTGCGTTCAAGACCACGAAGCAATGTCGAAAATTTTGATATCGGTCTAGCAGGGCCGCTGGCGGGCTTCATTGTAGCCCTCTTTATTTTAGTTTATGCCTTCCGAACTTTGCCACCACCAGACTATATTTTTCAATTTCATCCTGAGTATCAAAAGTATGGGCTCAATTATGCTGATCATGTGTATACCAAAGAATTCTTCGATGAGCAAAAAAAAGAAGTAATAGAACGATTCAAGAAAGACGATAAGCTAAAAAATATTAAAGAGGAAGATGTTCCTGGGCTTATTGATGTCAGGATAGGAACGAACCTCGTCTTTTGGATATTCAAACATTTTGCTGTTGATCAAAGTCGTGTTCCGAATTCTCACGAGATGATGCATTACCCGATGTTGCTGGCGTGTTATATCGCATTGTTTGTTACCTGCCTGAACTTGCTTCCGATTGGTCAGCTGGATGGGGGCCACGTATCCTATGGATTGTTTGGATATAAGATCCATAAAACAATAGCAACGGTATTTTTTGTGGCTCTGATTTTTTATGCTGGTCTTGGATTACCATACATGCACCCCTCGTTGCCACTTGAGTCGCGAGTATTGGGAATGCTTGGCTACGTGCTATTCTTATTCATGGCTTTTAAGGGATTAGGATTGTCGCAAAAAGACACGATCATGATGGCTTTCGTCATGTTTGGAATTCATTTTCTTTTGATCGAATTCTTCCCTCACATTCAAGGTTATTCCGGATGGCTTTTATTCGGCTTTATTCTTGGAAGATTTGTCGGTGTTGCCCATCCACCTTCAGAAATTGAACAGCCTTTGGATTCGAATCGCGTACTTCTTGGATGGATTACGCTGCTAGTCTTCGTACTTTGCTTCAGCCCGGCACCGATAGAGATAAGCTAATTAGGGCAAGTTATGGGTCGATAATCAACTTGCGTACAATAGTCGATCCGTTAGCCTGAACGCGAATAAAATACAAACCGGGTCGTTGGTTTATTTGAACATTCGCTTGCCCTTGCTGGGAACGCTGCACCGTAAATGGAACTTGCTGTCCAACAGAAGAAACAATTTCAATTTTGTCAAAGTCACCTTCAATGTTGAAAGCACCTTTCGTTGGATTGGGATAAATTGAAAATGAAGTTGATGCCTGTGGATTCTCTAGTCCGACCTGTGTTTCAACTAGACCATGGCCGAAAATTGGACGGAGCATCAGGCTTCCAAAAACCCGGTCGTTCTTATACCAAAATCCACTAGTACTCACCCACATTTTGCTTCCGCTATCGTTGTTGATGTCAAGTCCTACAAGCATGCTTCCTGCAACGGGCTGTTTCCATCCGATGTAAAATTTGCTTTGAGTAATCAGCAAGGCTGGAAGAAAACTTATCCGCTGAAATTCATTTATTTTTTTGCGTTCGATAACCTTCGAAGGAATTCGCAGAGGATTTTCTGCTGGTTGTCCATTATCATCTGCATAAATAAAAAAATCCACAGTCTGATTGCTCGTCACACCATAGGAGGGAAGATAGATGTCAAATCCAACAAGTGTGTCTTGCGCGAACGATCCATTGAAACCAATTTCAAATTCATAGGCGATTAAGTTCCCGGTTTCAATCAGGCCCGCAGCATATTCTGCAATGCCATCATCATAAGCATAATAGTCGTGTAGTTTGAATCTGGCAGAAACGGTAT
>CBQWHS010000985.1:0-1770 GCA_967728665.1 uncultured Chryseosolibacter sp.
CAAAACCACCAAACTTTTTATAGTAAACATTGTTACCATAGGTTCCATCACTTTCCACAGTGTTACGGTCTGCTATCGGTCTGGAGAAATCCACGAAGTTGTTGCCATCGGGAATGATTTCGTAGATGCGGGCATCAGCACCAATTAGCAAATCAAAATACTTTACATTCCTGGAAAGGTCCCACTGTGCCTCGCTATTATACATTCTGCTTTTTTGTATCAGGGCAGCTCCGCCTGTTAACGGTGCGTCAGGAATTGAGCCTGACTTGATATCCCAGTTGTTGATATTGGTGATCACGTTTTTCAAAGAATCAAATAAAGGAGTGCCGGGTTCAGCGCGTCCTGCATCTGCCTGCTGGCGAGCAAACTGTGTAGCTTCCGCCAGATTAGCAGATGTTAAAGTTCCGCCATGACTTGCTGCATACGCGGTCAACGCTGCTTTATATTTTGTTCCCCAACTCGTAGCAGTTTTTGTATCCGAAGCTCCGCCTGAGTAAAGATCCATATTATCGGCAAGGGGTTTAACGTTATATGAGTTGCCGGTATTTTCAATTGATACATAACTGCGAACAAGATAATTGCGTCCCTTGATTTGCAGACTATGATTTTGAACCGTCATCCCATCAAGTCTTACTTTATTTCCGCGTTGGAACACGCCATCCATTTGTCCGACGCGATAAGCGTATGATATTTCAGCCTTTTCGCTTAGTCTATAATGTAGCGATGCATCGAATTTCATGTTTTTTACGGATGGACTAACAAGGTCCGTTTCCCAATATCCCGTTCTTGCCACACGCAATGTTTGATTTGTATTTCCATCAATTGTCAGTCCGCCAATAGACACTACGTTGCTTCCCGCCAGGGCATCATCGCCATATTTATTCCAGCCATCAAACGCAGCATTGTTTGTGCCATCTAAAACAGTAAACTTTGGATTTGCGCTGTTGAGGTTGTTCGGATTCTGATCCCGACGTGTATTCGATCTCCAGTCTGTGCCTTGCATATAACCGAGATTGATCTTGAATGCGAACTTGTCGTTAAATGCTTTCGCATATCGCAATGCTGATTCTGTTAACCCTGATGGGTTGTGATCCACTCCATCCACATGGTTTATTCCAGTTTTTTGATAGGCACTCAAACCCTGGTGCGTAAAAGGGCTTTTTGTTAACAAGTTTGCCATACCATTAATGGCGTTCATACCATATAGAGCCGATGCTGCACCAGGCAATACTTCCACGCTCTCAATGTCCAATTCTGTCGGGCCGATGGCATTTCCCACAGGAACACCTAACGTGGCAGCTTGTATATCAATTCCATCTACCAATTGCATGAAGCGAAAATTGTTTGTTGTATTAAAGCCGCGGGTATTTGGAACCTTGAGCGTGATACTTGTCGTGATCATCTGAACACCTTTAATATTTTCAAGCGCTTCATAAAAAGTGGGAGCAGGTGTTTCTTTTATGGCACGTGAATCAAGCTGCTCGACGGCAACAGGTGATTTAAGAATTGATTCCTCGACACGTGAAGCGGTGATGACAACGCCTTCACCAAGCAGTGATCCCGCGGTGAGTTGAATTGGTAGTTCCTCTTGCGTGGCTTCAAAGATTTCAACCTCCTGTGCACGATATCCTGTGAGCGACACTACCAATGTGACAGGCAACGTTTTTGGTATCAGCTTAAATTGGCCGTTGATATCCGTGATCGTTCCGATTACCGTGCCTTTGATGGCAACGCTGACTCCGGGAAGTGGATCGTTTGACTCAACATCAC
>CBQWHS010000986.1:0-1767 GCA_967728665.1 uncultured Chryseosolibacter sp.
GAACGCGCCATTGTATTTCTGGATACCAGCCGCATTACCTATGAAGCGGAGTTAAAGAATCAGGAAATGATGCAAAGACGTGTGCTTAGACGCGCGCGTGCAACTGCATTATTTTTGGGCGTTGCTTTCATTGTGGCCGTTGCATTCTTCATTTTCTCTTACATGCAAAAATTAGCTGCTGACAGCCAGAGGCTTGTGGCGGAGGAGCAACGACAAGAAGCGGAGCGTCAAACCATGTTGGCTAAGAAGAGTAAGGAGGACGCTGATCGTCAAAAATTACTGGCAGAAGAAAATGCAAGTGCCCGGCAGGAAGCCCTGATCCAACTTCAGAAGACTTTTCAGCAATTGGAAGAAGCATTAAACGAAGCTGGAGTTGCAAGAAAAGAGGCGGAGCGGAATTTACTTGATGCCAATATTCAACGTGACACCGCTCAAAGTCAACGAGGAAAAGCACAATATCAATATGATCGTGCTGAGGACAACTTGCTCAAAGCGAATCAGCTTTATATGTTAGCGATTGCTCAAAATCTGGCGACTAAATCTGCCCAGGAAGATGATGATCCGTCACTCGCCGGCTTGCTGGCAATGCAAGGATATCACTTCCATAAACGCAATAGCGGCAAACAATACGATCCATATATCTACGACGGATTATACAAGGCTTTGACAAAATTGAATAATCTCAGCTACAACGCTGTCAAAGCAATAGGAACACCCCATGTGCATATCAAGTCAATTGCTGTGTCATCAAAAAATAATACTTATTATGCCGCTGGAGCGGATGGAAGAATTTTGAAAGGCGACTACATTAAATTGTCTTCGGCTTTGACAGGATATGAGACGCCGTATCCAAGCAAAGTAATCGCGTTAAGCAAGGATGAAAATTATCTAGTGAACGGGAGTGACTCTGCCGCTGTTCAGATTTATGATGTTAACAGCACATCGTCCCGTCCATATAAAGTTATCAACGGACTTGGTGGTGCAACCAATCACATCGAGTTCTTGCCCAACGGTTCAGGTTTTATTTTGGCAAGTTCTGACAAGACGCTTTCATTTATCGATCATAAAACAGGAGCAACCCGAAAGTTGTTAACATTGCCGTACGAGATCAAACATTTTGATCTAAATAGTGACGGTACAAAGTTGGCAGGTGCAACATGGAGCGGTCAAATTGTAATGGTAGACCTGGCTACGAATTCGCCTTCTGTGCTTGTTGATGAAAACCAGCTCCGAATGTTGTCAGTGAAATTCAATTCAAACGGAACAGTGCTGGCATATGGTGCCGATGACAAGACAAGCAAACGTGGGGTATTGCGAACTTATAATCTGACAACACAGGAATCTGTGTCTTTCACAGGTCATCGCGCTGGTGTCAACGATGTTGAATTTAGTCCTGATGGAAAATTACTGGCGAGTGCAGGATCTGACAAGCGCTTGCTCTTGTGGATATTGGAAAGCCCGGAGTCTTTGCCGATTGTCATGGACAACAACAATGGATTTATCTGGGATATTTCATTTACTCCCGAATCGAATTACCTTATTGCAACTTGTAGTGAATCTGAAATCCGGATTTGGCCGACTGATCCAGCGTTGCTCGCAGATCAAATTTGCCCTAAGCTGAAGAGAAATATGACACAGGAAGAGTGGAAGAAGTATGTGGGTGATCCGGAAATAAAATATGAAAACACATGTATCGGTGTGTTGATTAAAGATTATTAAATGTCTAGGTTCTGTAGTATAGTTTTGGTTTTAATCTTGTTTTCATCA
>CBQWHS010000987.1:0-1764 GCA_967728665.1 uncultured Chryseosolibacter sp.
CTTATCATATTCTGTAATACTTTGATGTTGCAAGTGCGGAATTCGTGCGGCCATGTCAACGGCCATATTCGGAAATTTCTCTAAGCGTTTGGCCAGCTCATCAACACTCCATTCTAAACTTCCTAGGTGCGCGCCAACAGACCTCATATCCGGATGACGTGCAAGAAATTTATCACGCGCTTCAATTTGTTCTTCATAGGATGGCATTTCCGGATGCTGATACATATGATACTGTGGATGGTCTTTAAAATATTCACGATCATTATTCACCGTCATTTGATCCACGGGAAGCCAACAATTTTTGGGCTCGCCTATATGAGCCATCACGGTCTTGTCATTATCAATCACAAATTGAATAACAGGATCAAACTTCGGATCGTCAATCATAATCAATTTGCCTAGCGAATCCCGCGCGCTCATCCCGATATTTTTCCAAAGTTTAATTCCTAGCGCGCCATTTGCAAAAGATTGCTTTAAGCGCAGGATGGAATTTGCTTGCCAGTCTGCTGAGTCCCAGTTCGCCATTCCAAAGGCACTAATGTATTCGACATTGATTGCGTGCTTGATTTGATGAAGCGCAAATTGTTCTTGATCGTCCAGGGAAGGATAATCCGGCACATCAACATTAACTGTTAATAATCTAAAATTATCATTTAAGGCTTGTCGGACGAGCGATGTACTTTCTGAATTAAGATGCACATGCGTGTCAATCTTTTTCACTTTCAAAAAATCTTCTTCCGTATAATATCGCTTACCACATGAGAGAAAAGCCGTCAAGGAAACAATTAAAGAAAAACGGAATGCAAAGGATGTTAGCGGAAGCATAGTTGAGGTTGGGTTACCTCAATTTACATGAAATCTTTAAAGCGCTCGAGATATTTCTATCCGTGAAATTCAGACTTCAAATATTTTTTTGCTTTACGTTCTTTACCAGCAAGCTGATACGCCAAGCCAAGATTAAGTTCAATTTCAAGTGCAGACTCATCGCATCTGTATTTATGATGAGCACGAAGTGCTTTCTTGTGGTAGCGAATCGATTCACTGTAATTTCCATTCAATGCAAAAGACAATGCCATTCCGAGATAGCTCTCTGGCAATTCATTTTCACGGCCTTTTTCTTCATAGAATGTAACTACTTGATCAAATATCAAAATCGCGTTGCGAGTGTCGCCCGCGCTTAACGACTCATTTGCTTTTTGATAAAGGGAGGTTGGTTCAGCGTTTACTTCAACAACTGAATCCTGAGCGAGGGTTGGTAGCGTCAAGAGGATTAAAGCTACCGCTGTAATCAATTTCATGTAGGGAATTTGCTTTTCACGATTAACGAAACTGTGGAGGTAATGTTTTAACTAAAATGTTAAATATTATTAGAATGCCTTTAGGAGGGCAGGAACGCAGAAATTAATTGTTTATTAGTAACTTTCTCTTCTTCCGATGGAAATGAGGTTTTATTTCGCAATCGTTTTAATAGTATTCGTCACAAGTATTGCTTGTTCGCGCAAGTCGATAAGACAACTTGAAAGAAACGAAGTTAAGGTCACAAAGGTTGATAGTACTTTTATACTAGCGGATTCACATTCATCATTAAAGATTCAGTACCTCGGCAGCGGTGGGCTTTTATTTGTTCAGCCCGGAATAAATATTTTCATCGATCCATTTTTTTCTCACCAGCATTTAAGCAAACTCGCATCGGCAATGATGCTTGGTTCTAAAATCAAACCAAAAGAGAAATACATTTCTGTTGCCAAGGATCGGATTTTGACT
>CBQWHS010000988.1:0-1753 GCA_967728665.1 uncultured Chryseosolibacter sp.
GGTTTTTTTATTCATTAGCACACCCTAGTACACGTCGTTAATAGTAATCCTACCTCTTTAGCTTTTTTGCACCGATTGTAAACATGTGCATTCATGAGCAATTACAACGGCTGCTGAATTCTTTAATTGTGTTAGCGTTCCGCTGCGATCCGTTTATTTTTCAGGTTCAATACGTAAGGTCGTGGACCAGTAGAAAAATAAGATTATTATCTCTATCGCATTTTTTAGAAAATTCCCTTTCAGCTTTCCTCTTTCTTTATAAAAGCACCGATCGCAGATCTTGTCTTGATCATAGGTTCCATAGTTGGAATGTTATGGAGTTATGTTTGATGTCATTGAGGATTTTCTGTAACTACGTGAATTCTTAATTCGAGCTTTCTTGAAAAAGCATTTATCGGTGAGTCGGAAAATTTTTCATAGAATTATCTCAAACTGCGATCGCTAAGTTTTATTTATACTCTTGATAAGGGGTGTCAATTCAAGTTTTTTATTCCGGTTTTCGAAATCAGAAAATCCACAACGTAGTAGTGCTTTGGTAAGGTGAACATTCATCAACGCCAACCTATTTGGTTTTAAGTGATGAAGTTTAATTGCTTTAAGAGAGCGCATAGTAGCACCGTTGTACCTTATCCCATAAGATAATCGATGGCATAGTATTTATACCCGGTTCCTATAAAATGAATTATGGAGCCTGTGAAAACTATCGTGGACAAAAATTATTTTTCCATAAAAGGGTTGCGTTGGTTATTAATAGATATCAAGGATAACAGTCCAAAAACTAAAATAAAATTCAAGCTAAAGACTGGTGGATGGCAGAAGCACTTTTACTTGATTAGTCATGTTAGCGAATCCAACGTGGTTATTCTCGATGACAAAAAAAATGAACTAAAATTTATTCTCCTCGATGATGTAATTCAGTTCAGCGTCCACAACCATTTCGGGGAACTAAAAGCGAATAATCATTACGAAATTCTAGTCAAAGCTTAGATTCGGTTAGAGCTGGTGATATCCTCCTAAATCACAACGTCATAGTGATTATGCGCTTGAAAGTTCTGGAATGAGCGATCGATTTCAAATTGCATGATTTCATTGATAGGAAGGAACATCAATTTGTTTTTGCTTTCATCGTTGAGCACGACTTGAGTTTCGGTAACATTGATAAGACGGCAAAAATTATTTTGCCATAATTTTCCGATGAGCCTCACGCGAACACAAATATCAGGGCGCTCGTCTTTAAGTTCAATTAAAAGCCTGCTAATTTCCAAAACGGAGATTTTGGGGTCATTTTTCAACGGGGAATCGTTGCCTGGTTCCATGTCAATAAATGAAAACCAAAATACCATGCCAATGATTATCTTTTATGATATACAAAAGCCATCTAATCCTGTGAAACTCTCCCATCTGGAGAACGAAGCCTCGAGTCGTCCCGACTCATTTTTCTTCGAAAATTGGTTATCGAACAACATTCGAGTCATTCAATCCAAATAATGAAATGACCATTTTATTCATAGACGATGACGCCGACGATACAGAGATGTTTTGCGAAGCAGTAGTGTATCTTAATGATTCTGATTTTGTTGCAGCGAAAAAAGAAGAGCTTGTATGTCTCACTTTAAGTGACGGTTGCAAGGCCATTAATTTTCTTACTGGCTTAAGAGAGCTGCCTGACTACATTTTTTTGGATATAAATATGCCCATCATGGGAGGCAGAGATTGTTTGAGCTTCTTGAAGACTCATGGCAAATTTTCAAGG
>CBQWHS010000989.1:0-1750 GCA_967728665.1 uncultured Chryseosolibacter sp.
AGCAAATAAAAGCTGATGCAATTAATGTCGATAACTTGCGTTTGGTTTGAAAAAGACTAACCAAACAACTTCATGGCAAAAACGTATGCCGTTGTTTTCCTGATTATGCTTCCATTTGCTGGCTATTGTCAGATGATCACCGGGATGGTCGCAGACTCCGCCACGATGCAGCCTCTTCCAAATGTAAATGTAAAAGTCAACAAGTCAGCCACAATTACATCAACTGACTTACGCGGATTCTTCAGTATTGAAGCAAATGCAAATGACACACTCGTATTCTCACGAGTCGGTTATTTTACGAAACGAAAACAAGCGCGATGGATCAAAGAAGTTGTGGTAATATTCCTGACAGAGCAAACTCAACTATTAAAATCAATCACCATTAATTCGGACAACACGGTTCCATGGATGCCTAAAATTCGATCGTCTCCTTATAGGAATCTAACCAATGATCAACGAACCATTAATACGCCGGGGTTTCAAGGTTTACAAACTTTTGGTCCCGGCGTTGTGTTTGGTGGCCCATTTTCAAGATTTTCGAAACCTGTCAAAGAGAAAAAGAAACTAGACATTATTCGAGAGGAAAATTATAAAGCCCGAACATATATAGAAGTCGTGAGTGATACCGCTGTCAAAAATAAAATTATACGTGAGAACAAAATTACAGAACAACAGTACTTCGAGCTACTTGCTATTTTCAACGAAAAAAACAAAGACATTATCTATGAACTCGGGCAGAATGAATTAATTTCAATTTTGTTTTTATTTTATTCTGAAAACTCGAAAAAGAAATGAACCCGCTCGGACAAGAAGAACACTTTGAAAGCTCTGAAAAAGTAAGGGATTTTGTTATTGGCATGAGTGATGGTCTCACGGTTCCTTTCGCCCTTGCTGCAGGATTGTCCGGTGCAGTAGACTCCACGACTATTGTGATCACAGCGGGCCTTGCAGAAATAGCAGCAGGTTCAATCGCGATGGGGTTGGGCGGATACCTGGCAGGCAGAACAGAAATCGAACATTACGATTCTGAAGAAAGACGGGAATACATGGAGATCGATAAATTTCACCAGGTTGAAATTGATGAAACAAAAGAGATTTTTGCAAGATATGGTCTTAGTGAGGATGTGCAGGAAACCATTGCTCGTGAAATGGCAAAAAATCCAAAGCAATGGGTGGATTTTATGATGCGGTTTGAACTTGGACTGGAAAAACCTGATAAGAACCGGGCACTTCAAAGTGCATTTATTATTGGAGCGTCTTATGTAATTGGCGGTTTGATTCCGCTTAGTGCTTATTTCTTTACATCAACGTCAAGGCAAGGACTTATCTATTCCTGTGTCATCACCCTTATCTGTCTCATCCTCTTTGGAATAATCAAAAGTAAATTAACAGGTCAACCGTTATTCAAAGGTGCTATCCGCGTAACTATAGTCGGGGCCTTAGCTGCAGCAACAGCGTTTGCGATCGCAAAATTAATCTCCTAAAACATTATTTCGGCAAAACCACGAGTGGACGTTTCAGTTCGCAAAGCTGTCGGTTAGGCCAACGAATCATTCGCCATTCCCACAAACAACAGTGAGCGTTTTTAACTTGTTGTAAAAGCATACATCGTCCAAAAATGGTATCCGAACAATGATGTAACTTTATATATGAATGAACGTTCATATATCTACAATGCCAAAATCAGACAATAAAAAACAAATCATCATTGAGTCGGCTTTACGGTTATTTGCAGACAACGGATACGCAG
>CBQWHS010000990.1:0-1749 GCA_967728665.1 uncultured Chryseosolibacter sp.
GGAGAGCGTGCCACTGTACAGGAACACCAACTCGGGCTGAAGTCCGCTCACTATTCCGCTCGCTGAGCACTACCTATTCCAATCGAGCCGTCATTCCGCGCATGCACGATGACTACAAAGCGCGAACATCTGTTGAGCGGAATCCCGTTGATAGCAAACTGTCTATTGCTTGATAGCCATTAGGCATTGAAGTCCAAGTGTAAGGCAACGGGATTCCGCTCGTGAACAAGTGGATTTTCATAGACAGTTGCGAAGGCGCGGAATGACGGTTTTAAATTTGTGTGTAGCCGCTACAAAAGGTCTGGACCATTCTATGGACATGGTGTCCGACGATCGAAACACCAAAGGCAAGTGAGGCTATGAGATCTACCGGTGTCGTCAATTAACGAATTAGCTAACGGCAACTTTTTTCTTTCTCTTTTTCAATTTGTATTCAAAACCAATTCTTGAATTCAATCGGTCAACATAGGGTGCCTTGTACTTAGGATTGAACAAGTTGTATTGGATCAGCACAGTTCCCTGCAGATTTTTGTAAATCTTGTATTCTTTCTTCAGGCCAGTCATCATACTCCAAACCCATTCGCGCTGGCCCTCTCCGGTGTTGAACACAATGCGTGAAGGAACGAAGGTGTTCATTAATTCCGTTTCCACGTGCGCAATAAAACCCTTACCTAATCGAACATCGAGATAAGAACGTGGACCGTAAATTCTTGCCTGCTCATTCCATCGATGTGCTTTGCGCTCATAGGCATAGCGTTGATTCCATCCCATCCCGGATGTTAATCGGCCACTCAATCTGTAACCGAGGTATAGATTGAAATCAAACAGGTTAAAATTTTTCTGTTGATATTGAAAATATAATCCGGGTACCAAACGCTCAATAAGGGGTTTTCCTTTCATTGCATTCGGCGGTCGTTTCGGTAAATCATGAATACTTGAAACGGAAGAATACTTTTCCTTGTACTTCGACATCTTCTGCATTGCAGCTTTCAGCTGTTCTTCTTTGCCTGCAAAATGATCGATCGCCACTTCCTTCGCTTTTTCAATAGCTTGTTGCTTCACGGCTTCAGGGTCGTTCATCTTGTCAAGTTGACCTTTGTAGCCATCCACAACTCCGGACTCTTTTTGCAATTCACTTACGCCATCAATCTTCGTTGCTTGTTGTTCGATTGTCTTATCGATATTCTTTACTTCATTAAGTTTTCCTTCGCTTATGCTCTTCACATCGCCACTCAATCCTTTTGCCTGTTGTGTTATTTCTCCCAGGTTACCAACCGGTGTCTCCACCTTGGGAAGATTGCCAAGGCTTCCAACTTTTCCCAACTCACCAGCCTTCGAAGTAAGATCACCAACACCTTCAACATTTGGCAGCTTGTATCCTGGAATCTGCACAGCCGGAATTCCGGTCTCCGTGTTCAAACCCAGGCCATCGACATTTTTTGTAAGGCTGTTCAGCGGTTCCTGGTATTGAGGCGGAAGGTCAAGCGCTTTGAGCTTACCTGTTGTTTTTGATTTCAGATCAGAAAGTTTTGTGTTATATTTTTGTGTTGTCTGTTGACGTGCCTGATTCAAGCTATCCAGTTTTGAGACGTATTTGTTTGAAGGAAGTCTGAGCGTAGTGAGACTGTCGACTTTGCGTTTGATCTCAGCCTCGCGTGCATCGATCTTTGCCAATGCATTTTTATATTCCTGCTGAATGCTATCGGCTCTGCTGTTAAAAGACTGACGAATGGAGTCCACTTTCTCGTA
>CBQWHS010000991.1:0-1742 GCA_967728665.1 uncultured Chryseosolibacter sp.
CCAATTCCTGGTTTCGCCACTCTTGAGCTGTTGCAGCGTCTACAAAATCGAAGTCGCTCTTACCGATCAACTCTTCGATACTCATGTGATGTGCTTTGGCAACAACGGTATTCACGATCACCATTCGGCCCTGGTCATCTTTCAAGAAAATTTTATGAGGAAGTTCGTCCAGGATATTGAGCAACAATTTTTTATATTCCTCCATGTATGTTAACATTTCGGCATTCTTTTTATCCGATGCTGCCTTGAGGATTTGGATTTCCTCAAGCTTCTTTTCTAACTCATGTTCTTTTTCATTCGCGATAGCCACAAGTCTTTCGATCTCGGAATTCTTGCGCGACATCTCTTCTTGCGTGGCTTGCATTTCTTCCATGTTCTGCCTCATTTCTTCTTCCTGCGCCCGCATTTGTTCGGTCTGAAGATTTGATTTATGAAGAAGCTCTTTATTCTTTTGATTGTTTTTTGTTGTAAGAATTGTGCTGGCTATACTCTCACCGACTTTTTCCATGAATCGTATTTCAAATTCCTGGTATTCGTTGAATGATGCCAGTTCAATTATTCCCACGAGTTCGTCTTCAAATTTCAACGGCACGATCAAAATACATCGGGGGTTTGCAGCTCCGAGTCCTGACGTGATCGTCACATAATTGTTAGGGACTTTTGTCATGTAAATCGTCTGCTTTTCAATTGCACATTGACCCACTAGCCCATCACCTATGCTGAGAACTTTCTGCAAATATTTTTTTCTTTCCCACGCACGACCGGCCATCATCCGTAAATGCTCTTCACCTCCATCACTAGATTCTTTTACAAAAATAAATCCCTGATTTGCACGTAGATATTTTACAAGTTCTTCGATTACCTGGTCACACAAATTTTCCAGATTGTCGGCGTGTTGTCTGAGTATGTCTCCAATCTTGGCTAACCCAAGTGCGGAAAATTTTTCCTGCTCTTCACGTTGTGAAGATTTGATCAGGCTCTGACGCATATTCAGAAGAGAGCTTCCCAACCGATCGGGTTCCGATGATCCATAATCAGATTTAAGATTTCCCTGACTGATGCTATCGGCAAACGAAATATTAACATCCACCATTTGGAGTTGATCTTCCATCGTTAGAGCTGCAAGCGCGGATTCACGAGTCTGTCCATGTTGAAGAAGCGCCCACCACATGCAAAGACCAGCATAAAACAGAACAGAGAAAATGTGAATAGAAAAGGCGATGAGTGATATGCCCTGTGTTTCCTGGAAATACGCCTTCATCATTTCACCGTCTTTAAAAATAAACAGCAAGAACAAAGACAACAGTGCGTAACACGTTGCAGGCACAATCACTTTCCAATCTTCATAAAACAATAAAACTGTAAGTGCGATGAAGAAAACAAAATTCATCTCGTAAAGGCCACGCATTTGCAGGAGAAACTGCAAGCCGAAATTCCAATACAAAAAGCTTGTGAGGTATCGCAGTGTTTGTGAATGTGGCGCAATGGTGCGTGCCAGAAAAAAAACAATCAGGGATCCTCCACCCATCAGCAAAGCAACAAGATAGGTGTTGTAGAAAAACGACAGTAAAACGCCGACAACAAAAAATCCGATTATGAAACCTGTGCTAATCCTGTCGGCTTTCTTAATGATCGAATCAAAATAAGGTTGGAGGCGTTGATTAGTGAGTGCAATCTCAGGTTCGGTTTGAAGGCTCATTCAGGTAGATTAAAGCGAAATAAATTTACAATCTTCCTGAAAA
>CBQWHS010000992.1:0-1739 GCA_967728665.1 uncultured Chryseosolibacter sp.
ACCTGGCAGTGTGTAAATGGTATTTGGAAAAGATCTATAAACTTCATGTTTCTTTCGAATCTCCCCGCATCTCTTATCGCGAGACAATTCGCAAACCATCAATCTCAAGCTATCGTCATAAAAAACAGTCAGGTGGTGCAGGACAATTCGGAGAAGTCCATATGAAAATAGAGCCTTGGTTTGATGGAATGCCCGAGCCAACTGAATACAACATCCGTGGAAAGGAATTTATTGATCTTCCTTGGGGTGGCAAACTTGTATTCTATAATTGTATCGTTGGCGGCGTGATCGATACACGGTTCATTCCATCGATTCTAAAAGGCGTGATGGAAAAAATGGAAGAGGGACCCATTACTGGCTCTTACGTTCGCGATGTTCGGGTTTGTGTATTTGATGGCAAGATGCACCCTGTTGATTCAAATGACATTTCCTTTAAAATTGCAGGCATGATGGCGTTTAAGGATGCCTTTATGAGGGCTGAGCCACAAGTACTGGAACCAATTTATGACGTTGAAGTCGCGTTGCCGGAAGAAGTGATGGGTGAAGTAATGGGCGACCTGCAAACGCGGAGGGCTTTAATTATGGGCATGGATAGCAGAGGCAATTACCAGGTTATCAAAGCTCGCGTGCCGCTAGCCGAACTTGATCGATATACGACAACGCTTCGTTCGCTGACACAGGGAAGGGCGAGCTTTACTCAAGCGTTCGCAGATTTTGTCCCGGTGCCGATGGAAATTCAGCACCAACTTTCGCGTGCTACGAAAGAACTCGAATTAGCATAGCCACAACGAAGGGGCTGTCTGTATGACGGCCCTTTTTCATTTATATGACATGTTGCTGCTTTGTCGTTTGTCGATAAATTTACCATTGTGAGAAATAAAAACGATCCGTATGTCGAAAATGAACGCCGGCCAACCGAAAACGATTGTTTAAAACTGTTCTTTTGATAGATTTGTCATAGATAGAAGTCAGATTATGAAGCATGCTGTTGTTATCATACCCACGTATAAGGAACGGGAAAACATTCGTCCCATTATCGAAGCTGTATTTGCGCTTCGAACGGAATTTCACGTTCTGATTGTGGATGATAATTCACCCGATGGAACGGCAGAGATTGTTGAGCAAATGCAGGGGTATTATAATGAGAACGAGACCAGGTTGCACTTAATGAAGCGGTCTGGAAAGCAGGGGCTTGGCACGGCTTACATTGCAGGCTTCCGATGGGCGATTAAACATAATTATGATTACATCCTCGAAATGGATGCTGATTTCTCGCACGATCCAAAGGACTTAGTTCATTTATACAATGCTTGCCGTGAACGCAATGTTGATTTGTCCATTGGTTCACGCTATGCCACGGGGGTAAATGTTGTAAACTGGCCAATGGGCAGAGTGTTGCTTTCCTATTTTGCCAGCACCTATGTTCGGCTAATCACCAACATGCCGATTGCCGATACCACTGCAGGATTTGTATGTTACAAACGCGAAGTTTTGGAAACAATTCCATTGGATAAAATCAAATTTGTTGGCTATGCATTTCAAATCGAAATGAAGTTCCTCGCCTGGAAATATGGTTTTAATCTCGGAGAAGTGCCAATCATTTTTACTGACCGTACCCGCGGTGAATCAAAAATGTCTGCGGGAATTTTTAAAGAAGCATTCTTTGGCGTACTGCAGTTGACGATTCAGAGCTGGTTTAGAAAATATATTCCTCAATATAAACCGGTGAGCAAGATTCC
>CBQWHS010000993.1:0-1738 GCA_967728665.1 uncultured Chryseosolibacter sp.
AACTGGCTTCGCTTCCTGAGGAACGCCTGGAAATAAATTCCCGTTTATCGAACGAAATTCACCAACCGCCCCGCATTTAGTTGTGTCTGTCTAATCGCTGAATCATTCGTTTTATCCCCTCGCTTATCACCCTATAAACCATTATTTTTATAGTCCGCAATGGCGCAATCTTTTTATCGATGATGGCGTTAAAAGATAAATTCAAGGCAATGAAAAAAAGAGTGTTTTATCCGTTGATGGCGATTGTCGCTATTGTTGCAGTTTCTTTCACACAACCTGCTGAACGTTATTTCGAAATAGCCAAGAACCTGGACATATTCGCTACTCTGTTCAAGGAGGTTAATGCTCTTTATGTTGATGATGTAAATCCAAATACTTTAGTTCGAACAGGCATCGATGCCATGCTTGCTTCGCTCGATCCTTACACGAATTATATCCCTGAAGATGAAGTAGAAGATTTCCGAACCGTGAACACGGGTCAATATGGTGGAATTGGAGCCGTGACTCGTGAGATCGGAAATAAAACTGTTGTCACGATGATCATGGAAGGATACGGTGCGCAAAAAGGTGGTTTAAAAATTGGCGATGAAGTTTTAAAAATTAATGATTTGGAGTTAGCCAAACTTTCTCGCGAGCAATCCAACCAATTGATGAAAGGCCAGGTCGGAACTGCCGTGACATTAACCGTGAAACGTTACGGAGTCGATCAACCTATACGACTTGAATTCAAGCGAGAAAAAATCAAAGTGAACAACGTTCCATATTTTGGAATGGTCGGCAAAGATGTCGCCTACATTCACCTCTCCGATTTCACACCAGACGCCGGTAAAGAAGTGAAGAATGCTTTGGTGGCGTTGAAGGAACAAGGCGCTCAAGGCGTGATACTGGATCTTCGTGGCAACCCGGGAGGTTTGTTGATTGAAGCTGTCAACATAACAAACTTGTTTATTCCAAAAGGAAAATTAGTGGTGAGTACCAAAGGGAAAATCCCGGAAAACAATCTGAGCTATGAAACACTGAATACTCCTGCAGACGCTGACATCCCTGTCGCAGTATTAATCAATCGCGGAAGTGCTTCTGCCTCAGAAATTGTTGCCGGAACCTTGCAAGACTATGATCGTGCTGTGGTTGTTGGTGAAAAATCTTACGGCAAAGGATTAGTTCAAGTGAGCAGACCATTGTCGTATAATTCACAGCTCAAGGTAACGACAGCTAAATACTACACACCAACAGGCCGGTGCATCCAGGTTTTGGATTACGGCCATCGACGAGATGATGGAAGCGTTGGCTCGATACCAGACTCTTTGAAGAAAAGTTTTAAAACAACAAGTGGACGTACTGTTTATGATGGCGGTGGTATTGACCCAGATGTCAAAGTTCAGGCTGTGGAAGCCCATGCGTTGACACAAGTGCTGTTTGAAAAGGGATACATTTTCGATTTCGCAACACAATATGTTTATCAACATCCGCAAGCTGTTGATGCGCGTAACTTCAGCCTGACAGATGCAGAATATCAACAGTTCATTAGCTGGATGAAAGACAAAAATTACACATACAAATCCTATCTTGAATTTGGACTTCAGCAAGTAACGGAACAAGCCAAGAAAGAAAAGTATTATAACGATCTAAAAGCGCAACTTGAGCAAATCAACGCCAAGATCGTGGAAAGTAAAAAAAATGAGCTTACACTTTATAAGGATCAAATCAGGATGCTTATAGAAGAAGAGATTGTCTCGCG
>CBQWHS010000994.1:0-1733 GCA_967728665.1 uncultured Chryseosolibacter sp.
TCAACCGCGTTGGCAATTTATTTCTTGAGAAAAGACAATGACGTTTCAGATGACAGAATCCCAGCGATTGTAGATTACAACTTTCACATCAGGCCAATTTTATCCGATCGTTGCTTTAAGTGCCATGGGCCTGATGCAAATCATCGCAAAGTGGAACTTAGACTCGACACCGAAGAAGGACTTTACAAAGCGTTGAAAGACGATCCGGACGCACACGTAATCCTTGCAGGCAAGGCGAATAGATCTGAATTGTTCTTGCGTGTTTCAGCGGAAGACACCTCCATGATTATGCCTCCACCAAACTCGAATCTGTCGTTGACATCACGTGAAATAAAACTGATTGAAAAATGGATTGATCAGGGCGCTAAATATCAAAAACATTGGGCGTTCATTCGTCCGAAAAAATCAGCGCTTCCCGATGTTGATAAAGACTGGACAAAAAATGAAATCGATTATTTCGTACTTGAAAAAATGGCTGAACGCGGCCTTGAGCCCAACGAAGAAGCCGACAAATCGCGACTGCTGAAACGACTGAGTTTTGATCTGACAGGTTTGCCGCCAACATTAGCGCAGCAGGAAAAATTTGTAAATGACAATTCCGCAAACGCATATGAAAAAGTTGTCGATGAACTTTTGCAGAGCAAACACTATGGTGAAAAGATGGCGATTCACTGGCTCGACATTGCACGTTATGCTGACTCACACGGGTACCAGGACGATGGCTATCGAACAATGTGGCCGTGGCGCGACTGGGTGATTCACGCATTCAATGAAAACTATTCGTTTGATAAATTTCTCACCTGGCAATTAGCCGGTGATTTATTGGAAAATCCATCCAAGGAAATGTTGTTGGCCACGGGCTTCAATCGAAATCATAAAATCACGCAGGAAGGTGGCGTCATCGACGAGGAATATCGACTGGAATATGTCACTGATCGAACCAACACTTTTGGCAAAGCTTTTCTTGGACTTACGTTTGAATGTGCGAAGTGTCATGATCACAAATATGATCCGATCGCTCAAAAAGATTATTACGGAACATTCGCTTTCTTCAATCAGCTAAATGAAAAAGGATTGCAAGGTGATATCCAGCTTGCATCACTTGCTGATCCACCACGAATTAACATCTCGAACGAAGAAGTAAAATCGATTCTTACGTTCATAAATAAAAAAGATAAAGATCCCGTTCCAGTCATGATCATGCACGACAGCTCCGTTGTGCGTCCAACGCATTTGTTGAAACGTGGAGCCTACGATGCACCGGGTGAAGTCGTTCCTTTTAATGTACCGAACGCAATCTATCCGTATGATACAATCACGTTTGGAAAAAATCGACTTGGACTTGCCAAGTGGTTACTCAACAAAGAACATCCGTTGACATCACGTGTTTTTGTCAACCGCATCTGGCAGGAATTCTTCGGTCGAGGCATCGTGAAAACGTCCGGAGATTTTGGAATGCAAGGCGAATTACCAACACATCCTGAACTTTTGGATTGGCTCGCGGTTGATTTCATGGAACACAATTGGGACATCAAACGTCTTGTAAAACAAATTGTGATGTCGTCCACATATAGACAATCCGCGGAAGCGCAAACAAAGAAATTGAAGCGCGATCCTGAAAATATTTATCTATCGCATGCGCCTCGCCTTCGGCTTTCGTCTGAGTTGGTGAAAGATCACGTGTTGGCAAGTTCCGGTTTGCTCGTGGAGGAAATTGGTGGCCCGAGCGTGAA
>CBQWHS010000995.1:0-1732 GCA_967728665.1 uncultured Chryseosolibacter sp.
TTTTATTTGCAAGAGCGAGCAACGCAAGATAATCGTTATGGATAATAAAACAAGATCGATGAAAGGTTTTGCACCGGTTAGCATTTTTTAGATGTTAGAACATAAATTCTGCAAACGTAGTAGTTTTTAGAGTCTACAAATTCGACATCTCGCGCAACCAGGACCTGGCATCACGCATCAATTCAAAATATCTGATGGTGATAACTTGGGTCCGCTCGGTCATTTCTTTTATAGTTAACCTTGTGAATTTATTAGTTGGCATTACAACCGCCAGAAATTTAATTCCTGCTTTGTGCATGGCAGGGATTACGCTGGTTCTAAAATGCTGAACGTCTTCACTCAAAACCGGGCCAGCATTGCGGCTATCTGTAAGCATATGCAATTGGCTGAAGTTTCGAATTTCCTGGTAAATCAGTTCCAATCTTTTGGCCTGCACGAAGCGATAATGCTCACTGTACCTTGGGACTCCGGTTGCAATAATTCGAACACAGGGAATGGATTCATCCAAATCGATAGTTGCATAGTCATCTTTATAAAATGGCTTAATGACAGAATCTTCACGTAATAAAGCAGGGCTTGAGTCAATAAATCGCATCTTTTATCAGTTTAGACCAAAAAATTTAACAAAATAGTAAACTTTATTGTGACATTATTCACAAATGTCGCAAATATGTAAACTTATAATTTACGTAATTTTACAGCTCACAACTGCTTTTACGATATGTCGGTGGAAATCGGACAAAAAATTCAGGAAGTATTTGAGAAACAAGACATGAAGCTGACAGAGTTCGCCGACCAGCTCGGTACTGTCCGTCAAAACGTTTATCGGATCTTCAAAAAACGACATCTCGATACTGGCCTTATCCTGAAGATCTCACAAGTTTTAAATCACAATTTTTTCCAGTATTACCTATCTGAATCAGCGTCCCAGCAAATTGAGATAACAAACGAATTTCACCGACTTGGAGCAGAAAATGAAGAATATCGCGGCCAGCTGGAGTTGGCGCGTAAAGAAATTGATTACCTCAGAAAAATTATTAAGCTGATGGAAGAGAAGGCTGAGTTGGTTCAACAAATTGGGAAAGATAATCTGATCATTCACTAGCAAGACGATAGACGGAGCTTTTTATAAATCGTCCATAAAATTCTGCTGATTCTATTTCGAATAGACCTTTCACCTTTAGCTCCAACTGCCAATCCGGAAGCGATCGATTATTCAAATTACTGACGGCATGAAAAAATCTGTACATGATAAACAACATTCCCTTTTGCCATAATTTTCGTGGCGTCGCGAAATCAGTGATCAGCCAAATTCCATCGTGATGTAGATGTGATTGAAGTTTTGAAACCACACTCTTCAATTGTTCAATCGAAAAGATATCGAAGAAGAAATTTGCAATTATCACATCAAACTTTTTGTCGCTGATAATCGCCTCTTCCGTTCCGTGAACAAAATTTATTCGCGTATTGTGAAGATTTCTCTTTCTCGCGATTGACAGCATTCGCTTCGATGCCTCGACATATGTAATGTTGCAATGTGACCCCTTTTGCAACAATTCTGTGGCTATCCATCCTGTGCCCCCACCAATGATAAGTATTTCGCTATGATCTTTGATGAGGTTGAAATATTTCACCTGAGCATTTACAATAGCTCTTCCAAACACAATTCTCGCCAATCGATCATAATATGGTGCGATGAAATCAAACTTATTTAGAGAATCGTCATTCACAC
>CBQWHS010000996.1:0-1728 GCA_967728665.1 uncultured Chryseosolibacter sp.
TTAAAAGATATTGTTGCGTTGGCCGAATCAAAAGTTGATCCGACTGCGCAAAAAACAATGATAAGGCTTGTCGAATTTTATGGACTCGCCTTGAGCGTAATTATAAACATTCTCGACCCGGATGTGGTGGTGATTGGAGGCGGTGTTGGAAATATTGATCTCCTTTATGATCGCGGTCGTGATTCACTAAAAAAATATGTATTCAACCACTCCCTTGAGACACCCATTGTAAAGCCATCCCTTGGCGATAGTGCGGGAGTGTTTGGCGCTGCATATCTTGTCAATTCTTAATTTTAGTCGCATGAAAAAAATTGCCATTGTTGGACCAATTCCGCGAGATCATATCGTAACACACCAGGGAGATCTCATTCAAAAATGGGGTTGTGTTACGCATCCGGTGATAGCATTATCTACGATGGCAGGCGGTCAGATTGAAATTATTCCCGTATCTCATGTTCGCGAAGTTGACATGGATAATGTCCGTGAAGTTTTTAAGCCTCATGGAGGGATCAATTTGAGTCATATCACTTCCAAGAACGACCAGGGTGATATCATTAGTTTAAAATTTCTGGATCTCAATAATCGACTTGAGCGTCAAACAGGATTTATGGACCCGATAACACCAGAGGACGTAAAAGGTCTCGTTGGCACTGATGTTTTTGTTTTTATTCCGATCAGTGATTATGAGATCTCCCTGGACACGCTGCAATATTTAAAAAAGAAAAGTAGAAAAAGTGTGATCATCTTCGATGCCCACGGACCGACAACGGCATGTTTATACAACGGTGAGCGTATGCGTAAGTTTTGGATCGATCGGGATCAATGGCTTCCATACATCGATGTTCTAAAAATGAATCTTGAAGAAGCGCAGGCATCCTGGTTCAAGAAAGAATATGAAAGCCGCGACTTTTCCAACGACATCGATGAAGAAGATATGCAATTATTTGCTGAGCATTGTCTTAGCATGGGTGTAAAATGCGTGGCGATAACAATGGATTCGCGCGGGTGCATGGTGTATTACAAGAATCGTGGAAAGTTTGTCGCTGAGATGGTTCCCGCTGTGAAGGTGGATGCTGTTATTGACACCACAGGCTGCGGTGATTCGTTTGCTGGTGGTGTTGGATTTGGCTTGCTTCAGGATCCCAAAGATTTTGTTCAGGCTGTTCGATATGGTAATACCCTCGGCGCATTGAGAACCCAGGGAAAAACGTTTGCGGTATTTAAATCATTGGATGACACCAACAAAATCATTCAGCAAACCTATTTTTAAAACTTTTAATAAAACACATCAGCACGCCACGTGATCAAAGCCTGTATTTTCGACCTTGACGGAGTAATCGTTGACACCGCCCATTACCACTTCCTGGCCTGGCAACGACTCGCCGCAGAACTTGGAATAAATTTAACACAGAAAGAAAATGAACGGCTTAAAGGAGTGAGCCGAATGGAGTCGTTGGACATTATCCTCAGCATGGGGAATGTATCTCTTTCACCCGCTCAAAAAATACACCTTGCCGACAAAAAGAATTCGTGGTTTGTGGAGTACTTAACACAAATGTTGCCCGATGAAATTTTTCCGGGGATAAAGAAACTCATCCATGATTTACGATCAGCCAATATCAAAATTGGCCTTGCCTCCAGCAGTAAAAATGCAATGACAGTGCTTGAACTGTTAGGCATCAAAAATATGTTCGATGTTATTGTTGATGGAAATATGATTTCAAAATC
>CBQWHS010000997.1:0-1726 GCA_967728665.1 uncultured Chryseosolibacter sp.
GCTTGAAAACAATTGCACGAAACGAATGGATTTTGATTCCGTCATATTCAAAAGGAATGACCTGTTTTCCAGAAGCGTTGACGCATCCGGTGGCAATTTTTACTGATCGGTCCAGTTTTTTGCGCGCAATAATGAGATCTCCCTCGCCTGGTAAAAGTTCAAGAAATTCGGCTTTCGTTATTTTATTGTTTTGAAGATTAATAAGTCCCCATTTTTCACCAATTCGGAAGCCAGTCACATTTTGAATAACCGAGAGTTTTCCATTGCTCCAGCCTACAGCGTCATACTGAGCTGGAATCAATACCTGTCCTTGAGGATCTTTCAAGCCTACTTTTCCATTTTCCTCAAAAGTGTTGAAATCATTTCCCTTAACAATTGGACTGAAAGATTGTCCTGAAAAGCTAAAAAGTTGGCTACAAAAGATCAGCAGGCTAAAAAAAAGAAGATAAATAGGTCTCACGCTCCTCATCTGAATTTTCAAAGTTAACCAGGTTACATGAAATGAACAGAATTTTTATAAGATTTGTGTTGTTTAAGCTTAACATAGGTCTAAATCTCATACAGGATTCAACTTTCAATACATGTACATCGAACAACTTTACACGAATTGCTTGGCAGAAGCTGCATATTACATTGAATCAGATGGTGAAGCCGCCATCATTGATCCGTTGCGAGAAACAGAACCTTATATCTCACTTGCTGAAAAAAGAGGTGCCAAAATTAAATATGTTTTTGAAACTCATTTCCACGCCGATTTTGTGTCTGGTCATATTGATCTTGCGCGAAAGGTAAATGCGCCAATAATCTACGGTCCTCAAGCAGAAACACAGTACAAAGTCTACAATGCCCACGATGGAGAGATTTTCAGTTTGGGCAAAGTAAGGATCAAAGTTCTTCATACACCAGGTCACACACCGGAGTCTTCATGCTTTTTGTTGTTAGACGAGCACGGTAAAGACCACGCAGTCTTTACTGGCGATACATTGTTTGTTGGCGATGTCGGCCGCCCGGATCTGTTGGATGGAATAATGAGTCGTGAGGAGTTGGCGGGTATGTTGTTCGATTCGCTGAATAAAAAAATTAAAACGCTTCCTGATTCTGTAATTGTTTATCCAGCTCACGGACCTGGCTCGGCTTGCGGAAAGAACATTGGCAAAGAAACGTTTTCGACGATCGGCGAGCAGCGCAAGTTTAATTATGCGTTGAAAGAAATGACGCGTGAAGAATTTATTGAAAAAGTTACCGATGGCATTTTACCTCCTCCACAATATTTCTTTGAAGATGCACGGATCAATAAAGAAGGTTATGATCCGATAGAAAAAATTATCAAGGCTAACACGAACGCTCTGACTACGGATGAAGTGAGGAAAGCCGTTTCGGATGGTGCAATCATTTTGGACACTCGTAAAGCAGATGATTTTGAAAAAGGTTTTGTTCCAGGTTCTATTAATATTGGACTGAATGGACAATTTGCTGTATGGGTTGGAACATTAGTTGACATCAATAGGCCACTTGTATTGGTAATTGATCCCGGCGCTGAAGAAGAAACTGTATTGCGGCTTGCTCGTGTTGGCTACGAGAAAGTGATTGGCTACCTGAAAGGTGGCGTGAGTGGCTGGAATGGAAAACTTGAAACCATTAATAGTATCGCGCCAACACAATTGAAGGAGGAGTTGAAGAAAGGTTATGATGTTCTTGATGTTCGCAAGCACGGGGAATGGAATGT
>CBQWHS010000998.1:0-1724 GCA_967728665.1 uncultured Chryseosolibacter sp.
GAAGAAATTCCTGATCTTTAGTATCATAGGTGTTGTTGTGATCGTGGCGTTGATGGCGATTATAGGATACCTCAATACTAGAAAGACAAAGTCTTTTAGCCCTGAAGGAGAAGCAGAATTTAAAAAGGGTGACTTAACGATTCGGGTATTTTATAATCGTCCATATAAAAAAGGTCGCGAAATTTTTGGCTCCCTTGTTCCTTATGGAAAAATTTGGCGGACAGGAGCGAATGAAGCCACGACTTTTGAAACAAATAAAGATTTAACGATTGAAGGCAAGACCCTCAAAGCCGGAAAATATTCGCTTTGGACAATTCCTAATCCAGATTCCTGGACGGTGATTTTCAACTCTGAATACGGTCAGTGGGGAATAAACTCAAAGGGCGAATCAAACAGAAATCCAGAACGCGATATACTCTCAGTCGCCGTGCTTGCAGTTCAGCAAAATCAGCAATTCGAACAATTCACTATTTCATTTGAAAAAACCGGTGAAGAAGCAGAAATGGTTTTAATGTGGGATAAAACGTTGGTCGCTGTCCCGTTTTCATTCTGATTTATTTCTTTGGTCTCGCAACAGCTTTCACATTCAATTTTTTGTTTTCAGGCAACGCTGGCACAGCCGTAGTAGACGTCACAAAATTATTTGCTCCCGCGCCTTTGGATGTGAGATACGAAGTTATACTTGCAGCTTGCTTGGCCGTTCTGTTGTTGTTGAATTTTTGTTTAACATAAATTGTATCGCGCTTGATGAGACTACCAGTTGAATCAATATCATCATAGGTGGTTTTTATCGAATCGTACATAACTTCGGTAAGGTCGCGATCAGATTGGACTGAGTCTTCCTGAAAACCTGAAAGGGCAACTTGAATTTCAAATTGCATCGTTGGATTTCCTTTCGCGATTCGTACCAAACGATCGAGCTCCACAGCGGAAGCTTTGACGTCAAGCTCGCTGCTATAATCTTTAAACTTAATGTTGTTCAAAGGCAATTCATCGCCAACAACAAGCGGTTTAATTGCAGCTGATATTTTTTCCACCTGAGGAATTTTGTCAGAGGTAAGGTCAAATTGTTTAGAGAAGTAAGTAAGGTTGTCCTGCTCGCCTTCTATCGCCACATCATATTTACTTCCTTCCATTATATAAACCACGAATGAGCCATCGGGATATGGCCGTCCACTGTAATATCTCTTGTTGTTTGTAATATCCACAATAGAAATGTATGCAGGGGTCGGTTTGCCAGTTGCATCGAGCACCTTTCCATCAAGTTTCGTCATTCCCTTCGGTCGCAAGTTGTCTGGAATAAGATATTCAACCAGTTCGTTTTTCCTCGGGCCTTTCAAGTCACGTACTATATATCTTCCAAGTGCCGTAACGGAGATGTACTCATCGTCTTGATCTGTGTTAATAAATTCCCAAGGCATTGGTGCGCTCCAGTTTCCGTTTTTAAACACAGTGCTGTAGACATCCATTCCACCTTTACCTCCAGACATTTTATCAGAAGCAAAAAGCAACGTTTGTCCATCTGCCATGATTCTTGGCGCTTGTGAATTTCCGGTGTTAATCGATGCTGGCAACTCAACAGGTTCTCCCCATTGACCGTTTGCTTTTTTGTCTACGCGGAACAATTTACAGCCTTCGGCTTTCTCCGGTGTCATCTTATCACAGCGCATGAAGTACAATGTGTTGCCATCGCTCGAGATGGAAGGACAGCCATCGTGCGACTT
>CBQWHS010000999.1:0-1716 GCA_967728665.1 uncultured Chryseosolibacter sp.
AGCACGACGATGAAATATCTTCGTGACCGAAAATTGGATGCAGTCGTTAAATCATTGAAGCAGCCCGTACTTGGAATCTGTCTTGGGATGCAGTTAATGTGTAAGTTTTCCGAAGAGAACAATACAGAGTGTCTTGGAATTTTTGATGAGACGGTCAAACAATTTATTCCGCGAGATGGAATGAAGGTTCCGCACATGGGATGGAATCAACTTACCTTAAGCAATGGCTGGCTTGATAAAAATCTCGATAGTCAGAATGTTTATTTTGTTCACAGTTTTTATGTTCCCGTGAATGGATTGACTTCTGCGGTTACAGAATATATAACCCCATTTAGCGCAGCAATGAAGAAAGATAATTTTTACGCGGTGCAGTTTCACCCGGAGAAATCAGCGGAAGCTGGCGAATTGGTGTTACAAAGTTTTTTGAAAGTATGAGAATTATTCCGGCGATCGATATTATTGATGGTAAGTGTGTACGACTTTCCCAGGGCGACTACGGCCAAAAAAAAGTGTACAACGAAAATCCGTTGGAAGTTGCGAAAGAGTTTGAAGATGCAGGCCTTAAATATCTACATCTCGTAGATTTAGATGGAGCGAAGTCAGGTGCGGTTAAAAACTGGGACTTAGTAGAGTTGATTAAGTCCAAGACAAACCTTGAAGTTGACTTTGGTGGAGGAATTAAAACAGCAGACGAAGTCACACGACTTCTTCAGGTGGGTGTCAGACAAGTCAATCTTGGAAGCGTTGCAGTGAAAAATAAACCACTTGTTTTTGAATGGTTGCAAAGATTTGGAAGCGAGAAAATTATTTTGAGTGCAGATGTTTTAAATAAGCAAGTGAAAATAAGTGGATGGATGGAAGATTCAGTTTACACGATCGATCAATTGATTACCGATTATCTTCCGCATGAACTGAAATATGTTACGTGCACGGACATTTCAAAAGATGGAATGTTAGCCGGCACCAATTTCGAATTATACCGCGAGCTGCGATCTAAATTTCCAACACTAAAAATAATTGCCAGCGGAGGAGTGTCCTCAATGGGGGACGTTGTTGAATTGGGTAACATCGGCGTGGAGGGAGTGATTATCGGTAAAGCTATTTATGAAAACCGAATTACAGTCGATGAACTAAGAGATTTTGCTAATGGAAATAGGTAACTTTTTACTTTTCGCTTTTGCGAGTTTGATGTTAAATCTAACCCCGGGTTCCGATATGCTATACGTGGCAACGAGAAGTACAGGCCAAGGCGTGAAGGCCGGGATTGTTTCTTCGCTCGGCATCATGGCAGGATGTTTTGTTCATATCATCGCAGCTGTTGCCGGATTGTCTTTTCTTCTTTCAACATCAGCGATCGCATTCGCAGTTCTTAAATACCTCGGAGCTGCTTATCTCATCTACCTGGCGATCAGATCGTTTCAGAGTAAAGACAACTCATTTGCTATTGCCAAGACAAACAACGCTCCTTATCGTAAAATATTTTGGCAAGGAGCCGTGACGAATATTTTGAATCCCAAAGTCGCGTTATTCTTTCTGGCTTTTTTGCCGCAGTTTGTAAGTTCGACATCGGAAAATGCAACGCTTACCATTGTGATCCTTGGCATATGGTTTAACATTTCTGGAACAATCGTGAATGTGCTTGTTGCTTTGCTTTTTGGAAAGATGGGAAACTGGATGGCAGAACAACCTTGGTTTGTCAAGTGGCAACATAAAGTT
>CBQWHS010001000.1:0-1710 GCA_967728665.1 uncultured Chryseosolibacter sp.
TTGTTGGAGAATCTGGTTTTACTCATGTAGTCCTTTTCGCAATCCCGCAAATATCGAATTTATTTTCTCTTTCTTTAAAATCTTTTGGCCAGTCTGTCCTGTGGCGACAACACGATCACCCACTTTAGCAATAACGTTGCAAAGAAGTTCATGCCCATTGATCTCACTAACTTCCGCAACGAAACTTATTTCTTCATTTATAAAAGCAGGAGCTTTGTGTTGAATGGTTAGAAATGTCCCGATACCTTCTTCATCTGGCTCACGCATATCCAAAACAAATTGTCGCGTAGTCCATTCCATATCGCGACCCATCGCAAAAGTTGAACAAACCTCATGTACAATGTTTCCATGAAATTCCGCTAAGTCTGCAGCCGTCACTTTATGAGTGTGTTGTTTTTTATCGCCCACGTTGTAGACTAATTTCATAATTTGATTAAACAGGCATTCGAGCCAGCGGTGTTACATCTAAAGTGCTAAAATCCTTTTTCAGAAATTTATAATGTGCGGCCATTGCGATCATCGCTGCGTTATCAGTACAATATTCAAATTTCGGAACGAAGACTTTCCAATTTTTCTTCTCGCCTAATTCAGCAAGCGATTTGCGTAATCCTGAATTTGCAGATACGCCACCTGCAATCGCAATGTTTTTTATGCCGGTCTGATTACTCGCCTGCTCCAGTCTCGTTAGCAACATCCTAATCAACGTAAATTGAAGACTCGCACAGATGTCGTTTATATTCTGCTTAATGAAATCTGGATTCTTCTTTACTTCCTCGCGAAGAAAATATAAAAATGCCGTCTTAATTCCGCTAAATGAAAAGTCCAGATCAGGCATAGAAGAATCTGGAAACTTAAATGCTTTTGGGTTTCCTGACGCCGCATACTTGTCTATCAAGGGTCCACCCGGATATGGCAAATCCATAATTTTTGCAGCCTTATCAAACGCCTCGCCCACGGCATCATCTTGCGTTTCGCCGATTACTTTCATTGTATAATGATCATTCACCACAATGATCTGCGTGTGACCTCCGCTTACTGTCAAACAGAGAAATGGAAAGTCCGGCTTCGGGTCATCAATGAAGTGTGCGAGCACATGAGCTTGCATATGGTTCACTTCGATTAAAGGTCGATTTAAGGCAACAGCCAGGCCCTTCGCAAACGAGACACCGACCAGCAAAGAACCGATCAATCCAGGGCCACGCGTGAACGCAATGGCATCGAGATCAACTGGCTTGATATTCGCATTGGACATGGCTTCATCAACTACCATCACAATATTTTGCTGATGGGCGCGTGACGCTAATTCGGGGACGACTCCACCGTATTTCTGGTGAACCGCCTGGGAGGCAATAATATTATTGAGTACCTTGCCGTTTTGAATGACGGACGCTGAAGTCTCATCGCACGAAGACTCGATGGCAAGGATAGTGGGATGCATGTGTCGCTAAAATGAACAAGCAAGTTATTAAAAATAGGATTCGGAAAATAATTGCCTATACCGTCACCAGTATTGGTTTTTTATTGATTTCTGCGTTCCTGACTTTGCAAATTCCTGCTGTTCAGGAATACCTCATCAGCCAATATCTCGGCAGCTTTTCAAGTGCAATCGGTTTTAAAACATCTGTAGATTCATTTCGGCTACTTTGGTTTGATCGCCTCGAACTGGAAGGGTTAAAAGTGCTTGATCCGGTAAATAATAAAATGATCACA
>CBQWHS010001001.1:0-1710 GCA_967728665.1 uncultured Chryseosolibacter sp.
TTAATAAATTCTTTTGTACCGTCAAGCGGATCAACAAGCCAGAAGTATTCCCAATTTTGGCGCACTCCAAATGGAATGCTCTTTCCTTCTTCACTCAAAATCGGCAGGCCCGTCTTCTCCAGGACCTCAACAATCGCCTGGTGCGCTCGCTTATCGGCAATCGTCAATGGAGACTTATCATCCTTTGCCTCCGTTCCAAAATCACCTGTGTTGTAAACATCCATGATTTGTTCACAGGCACGTTGAGATGCTGTAATGGCGATGGGAAGCAGGTGATCAGTAGTCATTAGATAAATTAGTAATAAGATTAATTAGGAGATTGGATTGCGACGTTATCAAAGAGCTTCCGATGATTAAATTTGTTTCAACTCAAAAACTTTGAACTCGAAACTTTGAACTCGAAACTTTGAACTCGAAGCTTTGAACTCTAAACCCTTGCCCTTTGAACTTTATACTGTCAAACAATCATTCCCGCGGCAACGGTCTCGTTCGTTGCTTCGTCCACCAAAATCAAGCTCCCGGTAATACGATTCTTTCGGTAGCTATCGAAAAACAACGGTTGGGCTGTGCGTATCTTCACACGTGCAATGTCGTTCATGCCTAGCTGTTCTGCATTATCAATACGGCTAAGAGAATTGATATCAAGTTTGTATTGAATTTCCTTCAGCACTCCCCTTACCTCGCGTGTTGTGTGACGGACGTAAAACTTTGAGTTCAGGTTTACAGGTTTCTGATTCATCCAACACAACATCAGGTCGATATCCTGTTCGGTTTGGGGATGATTATTTGGCTTCGCGATAATATCACCCCTGCTAATATCAATTTCATCTTCTAATGTGACTGTCACTGACATCGGTGCAAACGCCTCTTCCAAAGGCTTTCCTCCAAACTCGATCGTTTTGATTTTTGAGTTGAATCCCGAAGGTAACACCAGTACTTCATCTCCAGGTCTGAATATTCCGCCAGCAACCCGACCAGCATATCCACGGAAGTCATGGTATTCTTTTGATTGAGGACGAACAACATACTGCACAGGAAAACGACTGTCGATGTGGTTATAATCACTTTCAATGTGAACAGTCTCCAGCATGTGCATCAATGTTGCGCCTTGATACCAATGGGTTCTTTCTGAACGGTTCACAACATTGTCACCATTCAATGCGCTGATCGGCACAAACTGTATATCCGATATTTCAAGCTTGGAAGAAAACGCTTTGTATTCTTCCACGATTCTATCGTACACAGCCTCATCGTAATCCACAAGGTCCATTTTATTCACACAAACAATGATGTGCGGAATTTTCAACAGCGATGCAATGAAACTATGGCGAAATGTCTGCTCGACTAAACCTTTTCGCGCATCAATCAAAATCAACGCAAGGTTTGCGGTCGATGCACCTGTAACCATATTTCTTGTATACTGAATATGTCCCGGTGTGTCGGCAATTATGAATTTGCGTTTCGGTGTGGCAAAGTATCGATATGCAACATCAATCGTAATTCCCTGCTCACGTTCAGACTTCAATCCGTCTGTCAGCAACGAAAGATCAACGTAGTCAAATCCCTTTTTCGCACTCGATGCTTCAACAGCCTCCAGCTGATCTTCAAAAATCGACTTACTATCGTACAAAAGTCTTCCGATAAGTGTGCTCTTGCCATCATCGACAGAGCCGGCGGTGGTGAAGCGGAGGAGTTGGTTGTTTTCAGGTT
>CBQWHS010001002.1:0-1709 GCA_967728665.1 uncultured Chryseosolibacter sp.
TCATCCGTTGCAACGGGATATCAGCTTCAGAAAAACTGTCGACTTCCTTCCAGGTTAGCGACTCGAGCTTCAGATACTCCAACGCATGAGTTTGAATTTTAAGTTTATAATCGAAACGTGAATAACCAGGCACAAAGTAACCCGGATAAAAATAGTGCAGCCCTTGAGAAAAACAGTACTTCACTTTTTGTTGGATAACATATTTACCCAGACTATTCTTTCTGTAGGCCGGATCATAGAAGCTTGTAATTCCTGCCGCTGATGATTTCCCAAGATCGAAGAAACCACAGGCAATCAACCGCCCCTTGTCTCGAATTGTTACCTCAAACGAATTAAAAACATTTCGTGTGAAGGTGCCATATAACAATTGCATAAGCGAATGAGATGCTTCGAAGGTGACGTTGCTTCGATAACGGGAGAAAAGTTCTTCCTTCTCCTTCGTAATCTCGGCACGCTGAATGCTCACTTCAAAATCAGAATTTACTTTTTCCAGACGCTTGAATTCTTTTTCAGTTCGATATTCTGACAAATTAATTCTCAACCAGATTGCGCTATAAAACTGATCTTTAAAATTCAAAAAGTTGGTTGTAAAAATTGTCTGTCCCATTCTGAACCAACCATTTTGCAGATATAAATCCAACTCTTCAACCATTTCAGACTGTGGAAAATGTACTTGGGCCAACACGTTGTGGAGTTTTAAAAGCTTCAATTTACTCTTTTGCCAGAAAATCTTATCGTCTTAAAGTCGGTTTCCATTGGTACGAAAGTTTAAGGTTCTGCTGAAACCTTTAAACTAATACTATGAAAAAAATATGGCTAACCGCACTTACCGCTGCTTTCCTGGGATTCACATCGTTCGCGCAGGAGCAGCAGGATAGCACTCGAAATCAGACTAATCAGTATCGTAATAATCCACAATCTGATAGTACCGATAAAGTTCAAGGTTCAAAGAGCACACGTATACATATGCAGACCGATAACTCGGACTCATTGCAGAATGACCGGCCACAAACTTCCGGAGAACATTTGGGAAATGAAATAAATGAAATCGACAGTGCTGCAACAGATAGCTTAAATAATTCTGGTCAACAAATTCGCAATCGATCTGAAGAGAGTCGCTCAAATCTTCGTCATGATGCAGATCAAACCCGTCAACAGCTGCGCAATGAAGGCGAACGTAGTGATAACAACCTAAAGAGTGATGAAGAAAAAGCGCGCGATGGTGTGAACGAACGTTCTACTCTTGAACCTCAGGACTCGACTGGCGTTAATGGCCCACGTATGGCAAACGCCCCCTTAGAAGTTGTTCCAGACAAGGAAGGCCCTAACAATGAGGTTGTCTACAAATTTCAAGGTGAGATGTATTATGTGGATCGCGAAAAGAAGGAACTCGTGAAAGTAAGTGATTCTAATTTGAAAGATTCTAAATCCGAGCTTCTGATTCACGAAGGCCCTGTTACGAAAGATGTGAGCCGTAAAACCCGGAAGTCATCCTCTAAAGGCTGAAGTAAGATATTTCTCAACCACATAAAGTCACGGCAAGGCTGTGACTTTTTAATTTTTCTTAGGTGGTGTTTTTTGTGGAACTGGTGGTGCCTCGTTCGCTGGTTGAGTTAATTTTTTAATCACAAGCTCTGAAATATCGAACTTCGATTCTTGGAACAACGTGAGTCTGGATTCGCCAATCTTTCCACTTAATATGATACTGA
>CBQWHS010001003.1:0-1706 GCA_967728665.1 uncultured Chryseosolibacter sp.
GTTCTTAGTCTCGGGTTCTGAGTTTCGAGTTCTGACAGACTTGACAAATTTCAGTTTTGCAATCGCAGTGATACTATGTTTTCCACATGCATCGTGTGTGGAAACATATCTACCGGCTGAACTTCTTCAATTGAATATTTCTCACAAAGAATTTTCAGGTCGCGTGCCTGCGTTGCTGCATTACAACTAACGTAGACAATTCGTTGCGGCCCCGCTTTCACAATCATTCGGGAAACATCTTCATGCATCCCTGCGCGTGGCGGGTCGGTGATAATTACATCAGGTTTTCCATGTTGCGAAAGAAAACTTTCTGTCAAAAGATCTTTCATGTCGCCAGCATAAAAGTCTGTGTTGTCAATTTGATTTATTCTTGAATTGTTCTTTGCATCGGTGATCGCATCTGCTACATATTCCAATCCAATCACTTTTTTCACATCACCTGCAACAAAATTTGCTATCGTGCCTGTGCCTGTATACAAATCATAGACTAATTCATGAGGCTGAAGTTTTGCCATTTTCCATGCGAGCTTATACAATTCATACGCCTGGTCAGAATTAGTTTGATAGAATGACTTTGGTCCAACGCGAAATTCGAGAAATCCATTACCGTCCGGCTTCGACATTTTTTCGGTAATGTAAGGATTGCCCTTCCAGCATTGAATGTTAAGATCAGCGAACGTGTCATTCTTTTTGCCATTGATGACAAATTGGAATGAAGTGATCTGAGGGAATTCTCGCTCTAGTCGTTCAAGAATGCCTTCAATCCATTCCATTTTATCATAGGTCACTTGAAGAATAACCATCGTCTCGCCTGTGTTTGCAGTACGAATAGTTATCGTGCGTAAAAATCCAACCTGTTTTCGCAGATCAAAAAATGGAATGTTGTTTTTCATTGATTCATCACGAACTGCTAGCCGAATTGCATTCGACGGGTCAGGCTGAAGATGACATTCTTTAACATCGAATACGCGATCATATTTTCGCGGCATGTGATAACCCAACGCAGGCTCTACTGGAAATTCATCACGAGGCGCTGCTTCAAGTTCCTCACGCATAAACCAGCGTTGGGCTGAAAAAGTATAATCAAGTTTAGTGCGATAGAACCGTATTGTGGCTGACGGAAAAATTTTATTGACGGAGGGAAGCTGTAAACCACCTAATCGTTCCAGGTTATCGACTACTTGCTTCTGCTTGTATTCAAGCTGGGTTTCATATTGAATGTGTTGCCATGAACATCCGCCACACATTCCAAAGTGTATGCAAAAAGGTGTCGCGCGATTAACGGAAAAGGAACTTATCTCCGTAACTCTCCCCTCCAGGAAAGCACTTTTAATTTTAGTTAGCTGTGCACTCACGATATCGCCGGGTGCCCCCCCTTCTAAAAAGATCACTCGGCCATCGATTCGGCCTACACACTTTCCCTCGGCCGCCATCGTTTCAACGTGGATGTCATTAATGATATCACCTTTTTTCAACATAACGTATTCAATTAGAGCCGTTATGTCTACAGATGTAAGACAAAGGCCATAGATATATAGTCTAAAAACGTGCAAAAGTAATGATAATTGGGTGTTTCAAGCCTTACCATCATTTCATATATTTAAAGTCCGTGGCGCTATGAAAAAAGGAATTCTAATCGCTTTATGCGTTTTCGCTTTAAAAGCCTCCGCATCACATATTGTAGGTGGTGAATTTGAGTTGATCTA
>CBQWHS010001004.1:0-1698 GCA_967728665.1 uncultured Chryseosolibacter sp.
GCAAGGAATGTTCGCAGAGCAACGTTTATGAAGTTCTTGATCATAAGTTTGATTTACAATTTTAACGAGTAGGCACCGCGTTTACCTACAAAAAAGTGCCAAACTTAATTCACTCCAAATTTCTGCTTTAAACAGCATTTTTTTTCAAACCCTCCGTCCGATTCCGGTGACATTTGTTCAGTTGTGGGATGGGCTGCGCTCGGTGGTGAGTGTTAGTAATTTTCGCACGATGATGAACGTCGAAAGGAAGTACAGGATTTTTTCCACGACTTTACAGAAAACGATAAGATAATGATTTTTAAGGATGACTGAATGGACCGCTACTGAGAGACGAGCTTCAACTGCTATGCCATCAACATCCTCTCATTCGAGTCAAACACGAATCTGATCTATTGTTTATGTCCGCTTGTCGATGGATACGCAATCTCACTCTTCTCACGATTATAAATAACTGCGGGCGTGTAGAATGTAATCGGCGTCGTTGATGAACCTGCTACGAATGGCGCAATATTCCACATCGTCGCGCCCGTTATTGCGTTGATCGCTGCAAGTCCGTTCGCACCTCCTTCTACCAACAAGCTATTCAACACCGTTGGAGGATTGTCAGCAGTTTCCGCAGCTGCATTATTGTTCCAGAGTTTTACGCCGGTGGTTGCATCAAGAGCAATCACACCCTTTCCAAAACCAGCAACATAAACTATTCCGTTAGCAACGGTTGGAGACGACCAATCTGCGGTTCCTGATTCAATGCTGTATGTCCAGATGCTGTTCCCTGTCATCGCATCCAGGCAAAAAACTTTAGTCGCACCTTGCACATAAACTTTTCCATTATCAATCGTTGGAGACTCTTCGCCCGTCATGCCTATAGCAGAAGTCCATCGTGTTGTCTTGTCAACTATATTGATAGCGGTCAATGTTCCGCCATCATTTCCAACAAACACGACTCCATTATATATAGCCGGGTTTGAGCGAATGCTGTTGGTCATCGGATAGGTCCAGATAAGATTTCCCGCCTGATCGAGACAGTAAAGATTTTTTTCATAAGAGGCAAAAAGTTTTCCATTTGAAACAGATGGAGCCCACATGGAGTAATTGATTGCGCCAAACGTGTATGTCCAATTGACCGCACCCGTTGCTCGTGCGATCGACATCAATTTTCCATTTCCTGTGACGTATAGGTTGTCACCATCAATGGTTACAGGCCCCTCTTGTAAACTTAGAACCATCGACGTTTTCCAGAGCGTAGCTCCTGTTAAGATGTTCCTGGCATAAACTTCGTCATCGCTGCCGATCATATAGGCGATGTCTCCTGACACAGCCGGAGGTGATGATCCTCCTTGTATGCGCCACAACTGCTTTCCGTAACCGTTGAAAGCGTATGTATAATACGAACTGGCCATAAACGGTTCTCCAGTCACGAAGATTATCGTGGCGTCAGGATTCGGATAATTTTTTTCGTAAACAGTCACTTTCTGCCCGCAAGTTGCATTGCCAAATTTCAAAACAACATCATCAACTTTCGCAGTTGTTGGTGTTCCCTTCCCAACAAAGCGAAGTTCCAGAAGCCCCGTAGTCGTGAACTCTCCCTCGGCAAGAAAATAATATCCGTTACTCTCGTCTGTCTTGAAAGAATAAGTCCCCTTAGCAGATACGTTAACTTTCACATAAAAATAATTGTCGGCACCAAGAGCTACCGTT
>CBQWHS010001005.1:0-1697 GCA_967728665.1 uncultured Chryseosolibacter sp.
GAGAATTTAAATAATGATGAGTATCAAAAAGCCATTGCGCGCCAGGGTGCGAATAACTTCCTGACGAGGATTTGGTGGGATAAATAATACGTTTTTGTGTTTAGGTAGTTTAGATCCAACGGACTCGCACTCATGTTGGATCTTTTTCTAATTTCCTTTGCGAATGGTGACGCGGCTTCAATCGCAAAAGACGACTTCTGAAAATTCCTTTAATTCAAACGTCTGTAAAAAAATGGATATGCTGAACAGAAGAAACCTTATTAAAAAAATTAGCAGCCTGCCATTCATCGGTGGTCTCGCTGCCGGAAGTTTCACCTTTCAATCTGCAACAGCGAAGACAGCTCCTAAACGGGACCTTTTTAAAGAGTTGGGCATACGCACATTTATCAACGGAACAGGAACGCTCACGTACATGACAGGCTCGCTCATGCGAACAGAAGTGCTTGACGCGATCAATTTTACAGCGGGAGAATTTTGCATGCTCGATGAAGTTCAGGACAAGGTAGGAGAGCAGATCGCCAAAATCGTTCACGCGGAATCTGCAGTCGTTACATCCGGGGCTTTTTCTGGCTTGACATTGGGACTCGCTGGGATCCTCACGGGCACCGATACTAAAAAAGTCGAAGCGCTTCCTCATATTGAGTACACGGGAATGAAGTCGGAAGTGATCGTACAGAAAGGGCATGACATTGTCTACACTCACGCACTCACTAACACAGGTTGCAAGATCATATACGTTGAGACTGCAGAAGATGTGGCGAAGGCCGTGAATGAAAGAACAGCACTGATGTTTTTTCTTCATATTCAATCTGATAAGGGCAAGATCATGCACGAAGAGTGGGTGGCCTTGGGCAAGAAATATAATGTGCCTACCGCCATTGATATCGCAGCCGATGTGCCACCCGTAGAGAACCTTTGGAAATTCAACGATATGGGTTTCAGCTTTGCAGTTATATCTGGAGGCAAAGCTATTCGCGGGCCGCAAAGCGCAGGAATATTAATGGGAAAGAAAGAGATCATCGCAGCAGCACGCATGCACATGGCACCCCGCGGATTCAACATTGGGCGCGGAATGAAAATAAATAAAGAAGAGATATTCGGAATGTATGTGGCACTGCAAGCATTTGTGAATCAAGACCATGATGAAGCCTGGAAAACATGGGAAGATGGCATTTCCATCATTGACAATGCAGTCAAGAAAATTAATGGAATAACTACAGATATTACTGTTCATCCGTTAGGAAATCACACACCGAGGCTAAGCATCAAATGGAATAACAGTGTCATCAAATTGACTGGTAAAGCGCTTCAGGAAAAGTTGCGCGCAGGCACTCCCTCCATTGAAGTGGGCGGTGGCGATGATGACGCCAGCATAGGAGTTACGGTTTGGATGATGAAACCTGGCCAACCAAAAATTGTTGCGACAAGAATCACTGAGGAGTTATCGAAGGCTTCTGCCTGATGAAAATCAAACGACTAAAAAAGTAAAATCATAACACTCAAAATCTAAAACAATGAAAACTGAAAGAAGATCAACATTGAAAAAACTATTCACTTCACTGGCAGGGGTCACCGGTCTTGGCCTGACAGCGAATGCTGCGCCGAAAGCCACTGTTGAAAAAGAAGTATTCAATGTAGAAGTTGATCAGGATATTCCCTTGTTCTCCGGCTCTACCAAATTAGGTAATCTTGTTTTT
>CBQWHS010001006.1:0-1696 GCA_967728665.1 uncultured Chryseosolibacter sp.
ACGAACTGAACCCAGTAACATTAATACGAGGAGGATGACAACGTTCGAGTACATGTGTTTACGTTAAATTTTATAAAGCCTGTAATGATGGTAAAGTCTTCAGTTGAGAATTCCAGACACCTTCACAATTCACTCCCCAATTCATCTGATTACAAGTGGTTTCCGTTACTAATCTTATTCCCGCTTGGCGTATACGGTCTTTATCGAATGAATGAAGCGCGCTTTATATCATTTGTTATGAGTTTATTTCCCATCGAAGCCGACAAATCCGTAGGTTTTTATAGAGATTTTTTAAAATTGATTTTTAGCGAGCTTCTGTGGATCACTGGATTTTTTCTTTTGGCGTGGATATTTGTGGTTAATGTTCCCCTTTCAAAGCAAATAATAGCTTTGAAAAGGAGCCCGAACCGACTGTTACCATTTCTAGTCATGGCCTGTTCGTTCATTGCTTCGCTATTCGTTGCTTTTCAAACTTTAGAAACGTTTGCAAATTCTTCCGATGAATATGCATATCTCTATCAGGCCCAAACAATGGGAGAAGGGAAGCTTTGGAAGCACGGTTATGCAAATCCTGATTTTCATTACTCAAATCACATCGCACAAAAAGATGACGTGCGTGTTGGGCGCTTTCCACCTGGATGGCCACTTGTTTTGAGTTCAGCTTATTTCTTCGGAATTAATCCCGCCTTGATCAATCCAGTACTAGGCTTATTGACATTAGTTTTGTTCTATGGATTTGCAAGGCGATTTTATTCAGAGGTTGTAGCTAAGTGGTCAGTCATAACCCTCGCAATTTCATCATTTTTCATATTTAATTCGGCGTCCTATTTCTCTCACATTTCTTGCGCGTTATTCAGCGTGGGATTTGTTTACGCGCTGTATGTGTATCTCGAAAAACGACAGCCAGGCTTCGCGTTGTTATCGGGCCTTTTGTTGGGCATGATTGCCATCACACGTTATTACACTGCAGTGTTGATGTTTCTGCCTTTCGTTCTTTATCTTTTTTATCAGTATCGGTGGAAAGCAATTCCCATGTTCATTTGGATCGGACTTGGAAGCATACCTTGTGTAAGTTTTCTGCTCTGGTATAACTATCAGATAACTGGAAATCCATTTGTTCCTGTTACCATGTGGGCCTACCAGGACGAAGCTCTTGGATTTGTTCGTGGCCATTCGGTAGTAAAGGGAATAGAACACATCATTCGCTGGACGGCGTTGTTGATTTATTGGACTTCTCCTGCTGTGTTAATTCTTTATGCTGTAGCGCTCTGGCAAAAAGTGAACGCCAAGGAAAGCCGAGCAATCAAGCCCGAAGATTACTTCTATATTATTCTTATGGCAGGATATTTTTTTTATTACCAAATAGGAGGAAATCAATACGGCCCTCGATTCTTTTTCGAAGCATTTCCATTTGTTGTCGTTATGATCGTGAATTTAATTGTACAGCAAAAGCGAAAATGGATGTTGGCATTGTTTGCCGCAGGCATTTGCTTTTCGATTGTGAAATTTCCATTCATCAACATTCGTGAGCACAAAATCGTTGAAGATCGAAAGGATCTATATGAACTTGTGAATGAGAGACATCTTTCGAACGCGGTTGTTTTTGTTTCGTCACATACCTGCGTTATTCGTCCTATGCCTATCGGCGATCTCATTCGAAATGATCTGAATGAAAATAGTAACGTAATTTATGTAC
>CBQWHS010001007.1:0-1694 GCA_967728665.1 uncultured Chryseosolibacter sp.
CTTTTAAAATGATCGTATGAGTCATAGATTGAGTGATATTCTCCGCCACCACTTTCGCCACCAAACCCAAGATTAAGACTTGGAATACCAAGATGCTGGATGAACGGCGAATAATCGGACCCAGATCCAAGCGCATCGATGGCAATATTTTTACGGGCGGAGATTTCCTTTTTGTTTTTCGCTGACGCTGCTGTCACCAGTTGGCGCGACTTCAATCTTTCAAAAACGCTTACGTTTGTTTGCGGATCCATTACCTCCCGGGACACTTCACTGATCAGCGTTTCCAATGTGTGTGATCCTTCCACAGAGAGAAAACCCCGCGAGTTTGAATCGGAGTTGATATAGGCTACAACTTTATTTTGAATTTCATTTGCATGTGTTTCCACCCATTCTGTTGAACCAATCAGTGACGGTTCCTCACCATCCCATGCACAGAAAACAATTGTTCTCTTCGGCCGATAACCTGTTTTCACAAGCTCACTTAATGCTCTGGCTTCTTCCATCAACGCTACTAGTCCACTGATTGGATCGTTGGCACCGTTTACCCAGGCATCATGATGATTTCCCCTCATTACCCATTCATCTGGAAATTCACTGCCTTTCAATTTCGCAATCACATTATGGCACGGCACCATTTTCCAATCGAACTCTAACTTAAGATGGACTTTTGCAGTCCCTGGTCCCACGTGATAGGTGATGGGCAATGCACCTCTCCAGGGAGCAGGGGCAACGGGGCCACTAAGCGCAGCGAGTAACGGTTGAGCATCTCCATACGAGATCGGGATCACTGGAATTTTGATGAGGTTTGTCGCCTCATTTCGTGGAATTCGTTTCGCATCTGCAGTTGATCCATATCCGGGAGTCAGTGGATCTCCAGGATATACAGGCATGTCTTGCACCGATCCGCGTTGAGCGCCAAACTGGTTTTTATAAGCCCCTTTCGGATACACGTCTCCTTGGTAATAACCATCTTGTTGTGGATCTGAGTAAATTAGGCAACCAATGGCACCGTGTTCCTGCGCAACTTTTGGTTTGATTCCTCTCCACGATCCGCCATATTTTGCAATTACAATTTTTCCTTTCACGTCAATGCCCATTCGTTCAAGCTGATCGTAATCGTCAGGAACTCCATAGTTCACGAAAACAAGTTCCGCTTCAACATCTCCATCGGCAGACCATGCATTGTAGACAGGAAGTTGTTCTTTTGTTTGTCCGGAAGTCTGATCTTCTTTTAATGGGACTTCTTCTAATCGAGCTTTCAATTTTGTCGGAGCCGTCATCTCCAGCAAACGAACTTTCGGTGTTGGGAATAAAACCTGAAATGTTTCGATCTCCGCCTCGTATCCCCAACTTCTAAATTGATCCCTGATAAATTCAGCGTTCTGTTTTCCATAGTCGGAGCCAAGATGATGTGGCCGAGCTGTAAGTCTTTTCATCCATTGGTCGAGATTAGAAGCCTGAAGGAATGAATCAAATTTTTGTTCGAGGGAAATTTCTGCAGCAGTTCTCTCTGCAGGATAGCCAACAATCGTTTTCGATTGTGCAAATACAGTGAGTGAGAAAAATAACAAGGATGTAAAGGCGAGCAACGTTCTCAACATAGGTTTGGGGTTAAAAAAGAAATATACTGAATCAATGAGAATCGAAGTAAATATTCAGTGAAACTTCTTTCAGCGGAGTTTCCACCACGTGAC
>CBQWHS010001008.1:0-1691 GCA_967728665.1 uncultured Chryseosolibacter sp.
ACAATGGGGTGTTGCTAAAGGCATTTGATTATGCGAAAAAGAACAAGAAAAAATGTCATTTCATCGGCCTGCTTTCTGACGGAGGAGTACATTCTCACATCGAACATTTGAAAGGACTGCTGACAATAGCGGCAAAGAATAACGTGCTGAATGTTTTTGTTCATGCTTTTACGGACGGACGTGACACCGATCCAAAAGGCGGAGCTGAATATTTAAAAAATCTTTTGGCGCATTTAAAGCAAACCAATTCCAGACTTGCGACAATCGTTGGAAGATATTATGCTATGGATCGTGACAAGCGTTGGGAGCGGGTAAAACTTGCTTATGATGTAATGGTAAATGGCGTTGGCGAAAAAACAAGTGATCCGATCGATGCTGTGAAGCGTTCATATGATACGAACGTGACGGATGAATTTATTAAGCCTATCGTAGTAACAGAAAACGGAAACGTTGTCGGTAATATTGAAGAAGGTGATGTTGTGCTGTGTTTCAATTTCAGAACCGACCGAGGTCGTGAGATTACGCAAGTGCTAACACAACAGGATTTTCCTGAACACGGCATGAAGAAATTAGATCTTCACTATGTCACCTTGACGAATTATGACGACACTTTCAAAAACGTGAATGTTATTTTCGATAAAGACAATCTTGAAAAAACCTTAGGTGAAGTTGTTTCAACGGCTGGAAAAAAACAGATTCGTATTGCGGAAACAGAAAAATATCCACACGTGACTTTCTTCTTCTCTGGAGGAAGAGAAGAAGTATTTCCCGGTGAAAGCCGACTTATGTGTCCATCGCCAAAGGTGGCAACATATGATTTGAAACCAGAAATGAGTGCCTATGACATCAAAGACAAAATCATTCCGGAGCTTGATAAACAAGAGGCATCGTTCATCTGTCTAAATTTTGCAAATCCTGATATGGTCGGTCATACCGGTGTCTTTGAAGCTGCTGTGAAAGCGTGTGAGACAGTTGATTTTTGCGCACAAAAAGTTGCTGAGGCTGCATTGAGAAATGGCTACAGCACCATCATCATCGCAGATCACGGAAATGCCGACATCATGATTAATGATGATGGAACTCCGAATACAGCGCACACCACGAATCTTGTTCCATGCATTTTGGTTGATGATTCATATAAAGGCAAATTAAAAAATGGAAAGCTTGGAGATCTGGCGCCCACTATCCTGACGCTCATGGGAATTCCGCGTCCGCCTGAAATGACTGGCAATGTTTTGTTAGATGCGTAATCATGCTGAGGGCTCTTCAATTTTTCTTATTGCTGTTACTTTTCACAACGATGGTGAGTTGCGACCAGCAACAAGCAAAGGAAAATCTATATCCTATCGACAGCCTCCTGTATCAACAGATTAAATTTCTTCAGAACAGCAATGCGATGCTCACGAAAGAAGCTGATCTAAAGGGTGCGGTTGACTCAGCGTGTTATTCTCCAAAAGACAGTACAGCGTGGGCGGAGGAGCTTGATGTTTTTTTACAATTGTCGGCTATCAATAAACCCGGAAATAAAAAAAGCTACATCATCGATAACGAGCTTTATGATCCTGGAAGTAACTTGACAGTGAAAGCGCTTACAACAACAGAGGATTTGCCTGTGAAATCGATGCGCGTGTTTTTTGATAAATCAGCGACCGAGCCTCGAAAAATTGAAGCGGTTTATTCTGAGCACAATG
>CBQWHS010001009.1:0-1681 GCA_967728665.1 uncultured Chryseosolibacter sp.
CTATTGCCGTTCGCTGAACGACAATATAATTTCCTTTGAGATTGAACAGCTTTCCTTATCAGACAAGGTCAATGAACTTTTAATGACGGGACTTCGAACTAAATGGGGTGTGAATTTGCGAACCTTAAAAGACGAGTTTAATTATGATCTATTGAGTGAGCAAAAAATAAACATCGATGTATGGATTGAAAATCAGCTTGCTTTCATAGAAGACGGGTTTCTAAAGTTGACACGATCGGGTCTTCTTGTTGCCGACAAAATTTCTTCAGATTTATTTTTAACATGAAACTTGTATGCGGAAGGATTTGTAATTTACCCTCCGCTTAATCCCACGTCATGACGCTGTCAGAAGAAAAGAAAGTATTCATGCTTTTGAAGTCCGTTATTTTTCATTATCACGGTCTCGATGATTTGGAGAAGGACGATCTTGATAAAACGTCAGAAGAATTGGACGCAAAGGAGGAATATAAATGGGCAATGGATTTTATTTCGAATGATTACCTCACCGCGTTTGATCGTGCCCGCGATTATCTCAACAATATCATTGGAGATTATGCCAAGGAAAAAAGAATTGACCTTATTAACATGGTATGGCAAGCCAACAACCTTAAAGGTTATGTTACAGAAATGGAAGCGACTGCAATGTTGAAGTTGGCCAAAGACTGGAATGTTCAAAAAGAGCTAATTGACCTTGTCTTAAAATAGCTCAATGAATCGCGACAGCAATTTTGGAATCTGCCGTTCCATAATACAACAGCCAGCGGTTATTGAAATAAACAAGACCTTCCAGAAAACACACTTGGTTTACCTGGCCATCTACTTCGTAATCTTTCTCCGGCTTCATGAAATAATTATCAAGTCTGTTTATGATTTTAGAAGGATCATTTCTGTCAAATAGGACTTGTCCGGCACAATACGCTCCTTTTGCTAATGATGAGTCTCCGCCATTATCCAAATTCATACTATTGTAGATTAACAAAATACCAGCGTCCTTTAACAACGCAAACGGTCCGCTCTCAACCAAGCGGCTGTCAAACTTTCCGGATCGAGGTGCAAGCACAGATTTTAATTTTCCGTTTTCTTCAACAGGAACCCAATGAATTAAATCTGTTGAGTGACATAGGAACAAATCAGTATCTCCAAAATACATCCAATACTTGCCATCAATTTTTTCCGCAATAATTTTTGAACCGGATTGTTTTGCAACAATGGCCCCTGATTTACTCCAGGAGTCTTTATATTTTTCTGGCAATACAAGACCGTGCTTTCGCCAATGGATCAAGTCCGTTGATGTAGCGAGTAACAATCTTGCAATCTTTCCATCGTAAGCAGTGTAAGTCATGAAATAGGTTCCATTTGCAGATTCCACGACACGAGGATCCTCAATTCCTCCCTCCCACTCATAAACTTTTAAACTGTCATTGTCCGGGAAGAGTACAGGAGACGACATCTTCTTAAAATGCAATCCATCCTCACTTTCAGCGAGACCGATTCTTGAAGTGCCCGCATATTTTCCAATTTTATCTTCAGCTCGAAACAGCAAATAAACTTTGCCATCTTTTACAACTGCGGCTGGATTGAAAACATCTTTGTCGTCCCATGTAATCTTACGCTTCAAAACCGGACATACAAATGAATTTTCTCCCGCTGTGAGAATGGGATTAACACTGTCAACTTTTAG
>CBQWHS010001010.1:0-1676 GCA_967728665.1 uncultured Chryseosolibacter sp.
TGTGGCCGGCATTCCATATGAATCGTTGTTCGCCCATCACTGGTTTGTGGGAACAGATGACAAAGTTGATCCTGCGGTATTCAAGACCAAGTTGGATGATCATCTAAAAAAACTAAATGATGACTATGCCGTTGAAAGAAGCGCTGCTCTGAAAGAAGTTATTGTAGATGTCTTACCGGTAAAAACCTTTTACAATTGGATGCAATACAAAGGTAAAGTGGGTGGGCAGAATAAATTTCCTCGCGTAATGAAAAGAAAACAATTGGAAGAATGGAAGGCTTTCCTCGAATCGAAATCCAATGGAAAGTATTCTTAACGGAATTTTGTCGGGGATTGTGCTCGCATGTTTGATCGGGCCGGTTTTTTTCACGCTGATTCAAACGAGCATTGAGAAAGGATTTAGGAGCGGTTTTTTTGTTGCTATTGGAGTTTCACTCAGCGATGCATTTTACATCACACTTTGCTATCTAGGCGTCTACCAGATTTTCGACAACGGAAATTTTAAAGAGTATTTGGCCTATTTCGGAGGAGGCGTTCTTCTTTCCATGGGAATTTATTACCTGTTAATCAAGAGCCGAAAGTCAACCACTTTTAATCCGCAGCGAGTGGAAGTTAAAAAACCATTTAAGCTCATCATGAAGGGTTTTCTTGTCAACGGATTAACTCCTATGGTTTTAATTTTTTGGCTGGGTACTGTTGGTGTGGCCACGACTGAGCTTGGCTACGATACACCAGGGAAGGCAATTCCATTTTTCGCTGCTATTGTAAGTACAGTTTTTGTAACAGATATAATAAAAGCAAAGCTCGCGGATAAACTTCGTCAAGCGCTTACGCCAAAATTTGTCCGTACGATGAATTTGGTGCTCGGTCTAGTGCTGCTCATTTTTGGAGGCCGCCTCATTTTTATGGCCGACAATTTTCATGTGCTTTAAATATAGTTTGAATTAAAGACAACAACAGGGGTTGCTACGGGCCAGCACCGTCTCCGTCCCGGTTTAACTTGTATGTTCTACAGTGACGTTGTTTGTTGACGAGAATTTTTATGTCATTGCCCTGTATCGTAAATTAATGTAATAAGGTTCACCTGCGCCTTGTGCCAGGTTACTAATGTACTAAGGTGAGAGATGAGAAGTGTGTTGATGACAACTCGATTTTCGCGTGGAGATTGTGATCAAGAATTTAAAGGCGGTTATGTTTTATCTTGTTAAGAAACCTATGCAGCTTCAATCCTAATCCTGCAACACGTTCGTCACGAACGTTGATTTAAGTAGTAGCCACAACAAAAAGAAACAAACCGCCCACTGAAGATAGATGAAGTAATAATCTGACGTGTCCTTAAACCGTGTCTCTTTAATTTCCGCTTTTTCGTATTGGTCAATCTTTGAAAATACCTGTGACAACGCGGCATTGTCAGTTGCACGAAAAAACTGACCCCCACCAATGTCCGCCATCTTTCGAAGTGTTCGCTCATCAATGGTATTCTCAATCATGTTCGGTCTTCCAAAGAAATCTTTCCCAAACGGAACCATTCCTTCCTTACCCACCACAATGGTATAGATCTTTATTCCATATGCTGATGCAAGTTCCGCTGCCGTGATCGGGTCAATATTTCCAGCGGTGTTGTCGCCATCGCTCAAGAGAATGCAAACCTTTGACTTTGATTCAGATTCACGCAT
>CBQWHS010001011.1:0-1666 GCA_967728665.1 uncultured Chryseosolibacter sp.
ATGGTTTTCTAAACGAAGAACGTTTTGCACGGGCCTTTGCGGGAGGGAAATTTCGGATGAAAAAATGGGGGAGGATCAAGATCGTTCACGAGCTCGAATCAAAGAACATCTCCCCGAATTGCATCAGACTTGGATTGAAAGAGATTGAGGATGACGCGTACGAAAAAACGTTGTCAGAAATTCTGATAAAGAAAAATACAGAAATACATGAGGAAAATATTTACGCTCAGCGCGATAAGTTGTCCCGGTATGCGATTCAAAAAGGATTCGAACCTGAATTAGTTTGGAAGTTGGTGAAATCGCTGGTGAAAGAATAGACTACAAATAGTTATCCTGAATATTAATCTTCGACCTGCGCAATTCGAAATTCTGTCCTAAATAGACTTTGCGCACTTGCGGATCATTTGCAAGTTCTTCCGCTGTTCCTGACTTAAACAATTTGCCATCAACCATCAGGTAAGCGCGATCAGTGATTGATAATGTTTCGTCCACATTATGATCGGTAATCAGGATGCCGATGTTCTTATTTTTCAGACGCGAAACGATGGATTGAATTTCTTCAACAGCAATCGGATCTACTCCTGCAAACGGTTCATCAAGCAATACAAAGTTGGGATCGACTGCCAATGCCCTGGCGATCTCGGTTCGCCTGCGTTCTCCTCCTGATAAAGACATTCCAAAACTTTTTCTCACTCGCACGAGACTGAATTCTTCCAATAATTGCTCGACCTTCTCCTTTCGTTGCTGCTTTGTGAAATCGCGCATCTCCAAAACAGCCATGATGTTTTCCTCAACGGTAAGTTTCCTAAACACAGAAGCTTCTTGCGCCAGATAGCCGATGCCTTTTTTCGCACGCTGATACATCGGCAAAGGCGTTATCTCTTCATCATCAAGAAAAATCTTTCCTTCATTTGGTTTGATTAGACCAACGGTCATGTAAAAAGTCGTGGTTTTGCCTGCACCGTTGGGACCAAGAAGTCCAACAATTTCACCTTGATTGACGTGAACAGATACATTGTTAACAACCGTTCTTGATTTATATTTTTTAACAAGATTTTCTGCACGCAGAACCATAATTAAAACTTTATGTCTTTTATCCTTAACTGAATCGAAGTGTTTCCATTATACACATTCTCTTCGATGGTAAACACCATGCTAAAACGATCGCCCTGCGCAATTTGTTGATAATATTCAGAGAGCTCAAAACCAATTGCCTGAAAAACATTTTGATTGCCTTCTTGACCGGCCAGAAATTTTATGTGCCGGTCTCTAAAGCTCGACAGTGAATTGAACACGTAAACGTTTCTTGCTTCAAACACCGGTTTCGGATTTTCAGGCCCGAAGGGACCTATTTGTTTCAAAATATTTAAAAACTTTGTTCCAATAATGTCAAACTGAATCGGTACGTCAATGTCGATGACCGGTGTGAGCATATCTTCCGTAATCGTCGATGACACGACCTCCTCAAATCGCTGCTGAAACGCTTGCAGATTGCTAATGTCCAGTGTAAGTCCTGCAGCATACTTGTGTCCACCAAATTTTTCCAACAAATCACTGCATCCCACCATCGCTTTGTACAAATCAAAGCCGTGAACGCTTCGGGCTGAGCCTGTCACTTTATTATTAGACTGCGTTAGTATCACGGTTGGCCTGTAAAATTTCTCGA
>CBQWHS010001012.1:0-1662 GCA_967728665.1 uncultured Chryseosolibacter sp.
AGCGAAGAGTTCAAGGATGTTGTTGTACCGTTGGAGATTGATAAGCGATTGCTTTCATTTTGTATTTGACCGTCAGGCGTATAATTCTCACTTGTACTTCGGATATCAGAATCAGTTTGATTGTATGTTCCATTACCCGTTAACTTCAAAGAATTCATCGAATCGATTTTCTGGTCGAGCGTGAAATTGAGTCTATGGTTTTGATTGTTATTACGTTGTTTACTCTCCTGGTTAGAATTGAAACTCAATCGATCGCCTATGCCATTGTCAGGTAAAAAGTTTTGTCTGAATATCGACTGATCTTTATTGTGATCGAGATAGTTGAAGAAGTAACTTCCATTCAATTCCGTTTTCTTACTGAACTGATTATTCATGTTAATTCCCCCGGCGTAATTCGTCATGATGCCGTTTGCGCGATTACCAAAATTGAGCGGAACACCATTTGCGTTGTCACTGTTGAATGTAAGACGAACTGCTCCACCTCCAGACATCATTTGCTGTGATCCTCCAGTGAAATTCATATAGTCTTCCATGGAAAAACCTTGTTCATTGACATTATTTCCCATGCCGAGAAATGAAAGCTGCCGCTGTTTTGTGAATCGATTGATATTTCCACGAGCCTGAAAGCGATCATTCGTTCCAACACCACCGGTTAGCGTTCCGAATGCACCGTTGCGTTTTTCTTCTTTCAACTCAAGGTTGATTGTTTTTTGTTTTTGGCCATCATCGATACCTGTGAATGCAGCCTGGTCTGATTTTCTGTTGAACACTTGCACTTTGTCCACAGCATCTGCAGGAAGATTTTTTGAAGCTAATTTCGGATCGGCGCCAAAGAAATTTTTTCCATCAACAGTTACTCTTTGCACGCGTTCGCCTTGAGCCGTTATGTTTCCCTCATTGTCAACTTCAACACCTGGAAGTTTTTTCAACAAATCCTCTACAACGGCATTTTGTTTTGTCTTGAACGATGACGCATTAAATTCAATCGTATCACGTTTTACTGTGACCGGTGCTCTTTCGCCGGATATTTCAACGGTTTGCAAGTCGTTGCTGGCGGGTTCCATTTTAATCACTCCAAGATCAATCACCGGCGCACCTTCCGGAGTAGAAATTTTCTTTTCAAAACTTTTGAGGCCTAGAAAAGTAACTTTAAAAATGTAGTCCCCTTTCGGGGCGTTCTTAATTTCAAATCGTCCTTGTAAATCGCCTACGGCAAAATTTACCAGTGAAGAATCCTTCTGACTCAACAATAACACTGTTGCAGATGGAAGTGGTGCATTTAGCGTGTCAACAAGCTGACCTCTAATACTAAATCGCTGTGCTGACGCCAAAAGGCTAGCGCAAAGCAATAGCAGGAGTAGAAATTTTTTCATGCCACTCAGTTTTTTTCGGTGTATTGTGCGCTTAATTTCTGATGATAATGTTGCCTCCGGTTGCTCCCATTTTTTCCATTTGCTCGCGAACCATTTTGCGAAATTCCGGCTCGGTAATTTTGGTGCCAGCTGCGGGAATCTTCATCTCGTTTTTCTTTAACGGGCGTAGCTCAATCGTCTTTGCTGTTATTATTCTTTCACCACTGTTGATGTCGACTTGCATCACGGCACCTGGCAACGTGTTGAAACTTTCAGGACCAAGAAAGGGGCGAAGCTTGTCGGTGTACCA
>CBQWHS010001013.1:0-1657 GCA_967728665.1 uncultured Chryseosolibacter sp.
CATTATTGGTATGGCAGTCATGTATGCTGATCGTGACGGCTACCTACTTGTGGCAATCATTCAAATTATAATCTTCTTGCTCTTTTGGCTTATACTTTATAGATATCTTTTAAAAAGATACAAAAGGCAGATGAGATAAAGTAATGACCCAGCCTCGCGCTGGGTTTTTGTTTCTGCCTGCGTTGTTTTCCTTTTATTTGCCGGACACCAGAGCGTGCCAATGTACAGGAACACTAACTCGGGCTGAAATTTTGAGAAGAGCGCGGTAGCAAGGAGAATCTATGTTTGGAGAGAATACCAACCCAGCGGAACACCTCCGTCTGCGTATCGCTTTTCGTTATTGTAGTTGAATTCTCAGAATCACGGCATCAGTTTAGATTTTTAATTTCCTGATAACATTAATTAATCCAAATCATCAAATGCTGCGCATCCAAATCTCAGCTGGATAAAACTTCTTACTTAGTTAATCTCTTTTAGTGAGCATCGAACTGAGATAAATTATTCCAAACAAAAAAAGAGACTGTCCTTTTGAGACAGCCTCTTTCAAATTCTTATGCTATGATCCTTACTTCTCCGGATTCAGCACTACCTGAACAAATTTCTTTGTGTCAAGATATTTGTTAGCGGTGTCCTTGATGTCCTTTGCCGTTAACGCATCAACTTTCTTTTCGTAATTCAAAAGCGATGTGGGGTCTGAACCCATCTCCACGCTTTGAAGAAGTTGTCTTGCCCAAAATCCGTTGTCTTTGATATTGACAAGATATTGTTGTTTCCATTGCTCTTTTACTTTGTTCACGTCTGCTTCCTGTGGCCCGTTGTTGCGCACCTTATCGATTTCTGCTAAAGTTGCCGTGATTAGCTTGTCAACATTTTCTGGTCCGCATGGTAAGGAAACTCCAACCTGATAACTTCCATACGGATTCTTGCTCATGGACGCATACATTCCACCCGTATAAACACCACCGAGATCTTCACGCAGAGATTCAATCAACTTGATGTTTAGCAATTCAGCAAGCGCCTGAAGCTTGAATGATTCGTCTTCGGAATATGGCGCTTCACCATTCCAGAATAACCGGATAAAACTTTTCGGCTCTGTTCCTTTTTTCACTTCTTTCTTCAACGGACCTTTTGCTGGTCTCAACCCAACATCTTTAAATGTTGATGATTTTGAAGTGGATGGTAAGCTGCCAAGGTATGTTGCGAGCAGAGGTTTGATTGCATTGACATCAAACTTACCAACAATCACGAATGTAAAGCCATTCGCATCACCGAAGCGTTCTTTATAAATGCTTAACGCGCGTTGCTGATCGATCTGCGAAAAATATTCTGGTTTAGGAACGCGTGGAGACCATGGATGATTCTTGTACAAAATTCTAAAGAGAGAATCCTGGAATGTAAACTGAGGATCAGAAGCCATGTTCTGATACAACGATTGTTGCTTTGATACAAACGATGAGAATAATTCAGCATCAGTACGCGGTTGAGTAAAATAAAGATTTGTCAGCTGCAACATCGGCTCAACATCCACAGCACTGCATTGTCCGTTCACGGTCTCAGACAATCCACTAATCCGGGTGCTTACGTTTGCGTTTTTACCAGCGAGAACTTTTCGCAGATCCAATGGCGAAAATTGTCCAACACCCATTTGTGAAACAAC
>CBQWHS010001014.1:0-1651 GCA_967728665.1 uncultured Chryseosolibacter sp.
AAATCGGATGGTGCATTGCGAGCCATGAACGTGTTTCGCCTGATTCATCTTATCTTCGCTTGCGCTTCCATCGCATAGGCTACCAATATTTGATCCCTCCGGGATCAAGCCCGGAATTGTTTGCAGGGGCCAACAATGAATGACGTTTCAAATAAAATCATCCTGTTATCAATCCGAAGGCTTGTGGCCACGGTCAACGACTATTTCTGTTGGACATTAGAATTGAAAATATTCGCTTCTTGATCACTCGTTCCCAATCCCGGAGGGATTGCCTGTCTGTAGAAGTAGGACAATTAGAAATCCAAGAGCCAACTACGATCGAGATCCATGTGGTGCATTTTTATGGCTCGAATGACGCGGTCGCGATCAGTGTGAAATAATATTGCATGAATGATTTATACCACGCACTGAAATCGGATGGTGCATTGCGAGCCATGAACGTGTTTCGCCTGATTCATCCTTATCTGTGGCTCGCTTTCGCTTCCATCGCATAGGCTACCAATATTTGATCCGTCTGGGATCAAGCTCGGAGGGCATATATAGCGGTGGGGATGAAAAGAGTACTCGACTCGGCAATCGGCTTACCCAAGAGGTCAACAAATGCGTTGTGAATACTTGCGTTACTGATGCCACCTGAGGTGAGAAGAAGTTTCATAAATTTTCTTTGTGAATTAAAGTAAAGGCGGCCTTGACTTCACACTTTAAACTTTGACTTTTTACCCTTGTAGTGTTATACAAGAAGCAACGTAACGTAGCACATTCAAACGCGCTGAAGAGTTTATTAAGTTTCCATTACTCATGACTATAAATTAAGTAGACGAATTCAGTTACCATGGACAGGGTAGTAATCTACCTGACATTTGTGACTGAAATCGATTTCGGAATTTTGATTTACATCTCTCTCATTGTTCTTAGTAAATAATTCCAATTTTCCTTTGCTCTTTTATTCCATTTCAATGGATTTATAAAAGTGAAATCGTTTATTCGTGTTGAGGAAAAAGCAGTGTTCATACATTCACCAAATCTTAATGTATGGTAGAACATGAACGCTCAAATAAAAACTTACGGAAAACTCCCAATCACCTCTTGCGTGATTTGGTTTTTAGAATAGACAATGTTGGCTCCTTTAATCAGTAAATTTGAAGACCTCTTTTTTCTTTATCATCTGCATAGTATTGTGTGCCGACGAAGTCCGTTGCGAAATAAAAAACGGATATAGCCCAACGATACAGTCCGTTAAGCGATCGCTCGCAGGATTGTTACAGCTGCGACGAGACTCGGAAAAATTAAGTTCGTCGAAAAAGCACAAGTTGGATGCATCGATAAAAACTCACCGAAGTTTCCTTTCTTATTATAACCTGACTGAGGCATTGCTCCGCTACTACAAAATCATTGATCCTGAATTATACAACGAGCTAGATACAATCAAAGATGCAAATGGTTTTGTGATCGATGTGTTCGTTAAATTTATTCCCAGGGAACATGCCACTGTGCAAGCTGCAGGCATCACAAACATTGCGCTTTCGAAGGAATTTCCCGGCAGTTATTTGTCTGAGTATGGGGAAAAAAGCGTTTCGATTATTATCTGGGATGTTCCAAATTCACTGACTGTTCTCGCGCATGAATTCGGCCATGTGAAATATCAAGTTCC
>CBQWHS010001015.1:0-1641 GCA_967728665.1 uncultured Chryseosolibacter sp.
CGATCAAGAATCAATACTTTTTTCTTTTGTTCCGCACATGCTTCCATCACATAATTCAACGTGCTGATATAAGTATAGAAACGTGCGCCCACATCCTGAATATCAAAGATCACAATATCAACATCCGACAGCTGATCAGGTCTGGGCTTTTTGTTATCACCATACAATGACACCACTTTCAATCCTGACTTTAAATCAATCCCATCTTTGATGGTTTCTCCATCGGCAGCCGAACCCCTGAAACCATGTTCAGGTGCGAAGACTTTTTTTATCTCAATACCAAGCGATTTCAACGTGTCGGTGAGATGTGTCCTGCCAACCAATGCGGTGTGATTGACAACCAACGCTATCGACTTGCCCTTCAACTTTGGAATGAGCAAGTCCATCTGACTCGCGCCTACCGACGGTTGTGGTTTGTTGAAATCAAACCATTTTTGGCCAAACGCAGATGCAGACACAAACAGTACCACAAGAGTCAACGCCATCAGTTGAAATTTATTCTTTCGCATTTTTACCTTAGTAAGATGAGGACTTAACCAGTTATTATTATTTTGCAATAAACATTCCAGTTTGAAAAGTTACAACATTTGAATCTCTCATACTTCATATCTCAACGAATTACAAAAGGGCAACGCGAAGGCTTTTCAAATATCATACACAAAATTGCTATCGTCAGTATAGCGATTGGACTTGCCGCATCAATCGTGTCATTCCTGATCATGAAAGGATTTCAGGAAACAGTGAAAAACAAAATTTACAATTTCAGCGGACACATCCTTGTCACTCGTTTCACAATGAACAATTCGCAGGAAGAACAAGGAATGGATTTTCGTGTTCCTCTCTACACGCATCCGGAAGAGTTTCCAGGTGTCAAACATGTCCAGGAATATGCTCACAAGACAGGGTTGATTAAAACAGAAGATGAAGTTTTCGGAGTCGTGATCAAAGGCATTGGAAAAAGTTTTGATTTAAAGACTTTTCAGGAAAATATGGTGAGTGGTGAATTCATCCATTTCCCAGACTCCGGATATTCAAATGAAGTTGTGTTAAGCAAGACCATTGCCAACACCATTAAAGCTGATGTTGGCGATAATCTGAACATACACTTTCTTCAAAATCCGCCGCGTCTTCGCAGGTTGAAAGTAATCGGCATCTATGAAACAAATCTTTCTGAATACTTCGACAGCAAAATTATCCTGGGTGATATTCGGCTTATTCAGCGGCTGAACGACTGGCCCGACACAGTTGCAGGCGGACTGGAAGTTTTCATTGACAATCCAGACAATGCACAAGCGGCCGCTGATTCCATCGGTGTGAGAATGGACTATGACCTCAATATCGAAACGATAAGTGATAAATACCTGCAGGTGTTTGAATGGCTTCACTTGTTGAATCGTCAGGTAAATATATTGCTCGCCATTATTCTCACCGTGATTTGTGTTAACATGATTTCAATTGTGCTGATCCTTGTGATGGAGCGAACACAAATGATTGGCATGTTGAAGGCTGTTGGTGCGACAAATGGAATGGTCCGAAAAATTTTTATGTACCAAGGTGTTCAACTAATCGTTCGCGGACTATTCCTCGGCAATTTATTGGGATTAGGAATCTGTTTCATCCAATGGAAATACAAGCTGATGA
>CBQWHS010001016.1:0-1641 GCA_967728665.1 uncultured Chryseosolibacter sp.
CACTTGGTTACCCGTGGACTGCATAGGAAGAACTTGTTGTGTATTTGCAGCCGTGCTAATCTTCTTGTAAAACGTGTAGTTATTTAATCTTGTAAAAGTAAAACCCGGAGAGAACTTAAGAAACGAGCTGTTGTAATGCAGATAGCCATTGAGCTGTGAAAGATTAGTGAAACTAAAATCGTTGTTCCAGTAATCAAAAGATCCACGATAAGCTTGTTCCATATATCCAGGGGCGTAGCGCATTTGCTTAAGGTGTGCTTCGAACCATCGGCTTGTGATATCGCCTTGAATTCTGTAACGACCATCGTTCAATATCTCGGCCCATCCCAGAACTTCGCCCAATGAATCCAGCTGCAACGCAATTCTCCCCCCAAGATATTGCTCGGTTCCGCTGGTGGTGCCGATGCGCAAGGAGTCGTAAGTGGGATGAACCAGTGTATCAGGTTGAAAATGATTGTACCCCGCTGCGAATTTTCGAATCGCTACATATCCGTTATAAAAAATCTTTGATACGTTCCCCTTGAGTCCCAACTCGTGCCGGCTCGTAGTGAACGTGGTCACATCATTGACAGTGTCGGTGTCAATGTTTATGAAATCATAGAACTTGACTGATGTGGCGGTGACAATATCCTTGTACTTATCCTTTTGTCTCAACCAATCGGCCATATGATAAACCTGCAATGCTTTACCGACTTTGTATTGATGATACAAATGGGTATTCCTTCTATAGTCGTTGCTTTCTGCCGTAGTAAGCCATGGCTGCGCATCGAAAGCAGAGAAAGATGCAATGGTCACCTTGGCTGTATCTGCCAACTTGATGCCGCCAAATTCCTGAACACGGTGAAACATTCTGCGATAGTTTACAAAGATCCTGTATGCACTATCCTTGGACTGAAACGTACTGAAGGCATCATAATAGTTATCGCGCGTGATGCGATCGCCTTTGCCCGTTCGCTGCACTTGCTTATCGACAAACATTCCACGGTACGTAAATCCAAAATTCCATCGTGGGTTAATGTTCCTGCTAAATGTCGCGCGTGTGACGGATCTTCCCTTTCCTCCAATGATTACCTTCATGTTTGAGAAGGGCGACTTCGTATCGTAATATTTCACTGGCTCCGTATCCCAATACACATCATAAACCGAAGCTCCACTCCTCGCCCCAATCGTCTCTGGTGCCTGATAAAAAATTGGCTGAACCGCTGTGCCAACCGTTCCTAAATCCTGGTAAAGATTATTAAACCTTTGCGTGTAGTTCCACTTGTGGAAATTGTGAATGAATGTATCAATCTGATGGAGTTTGTCGCGGTTAAAAAAAATGTCCTGCTCGTAAAAATATCGTGAAGTCCTCGGTCCGTAAATTTGTTTGCTGGAGTCGTCAATTACTCTTGACCCTCTGCGACCACCGCGCGGATCGTCCTGGGCCATGACGGATATTGAAATCAACAGCAGGCAGAAAGACAGTATATATATTTTCATCAAATTCAAGCGCAAAAATACAGGTCGTGGATAGAATTCAGAATCGCTAATCAACTTTTTTAGATTTTTTTATAACAGCCAGGACCATCTCATCAAAATCCTTTCCATTTTTTATAAAATCGATTTCAATTGGTAAGTAAGCAATGAAAATATCGTTGAACA
>CBQWHS010001017.1:0-1634 GCA_967728665.1 uncultured Chryseosolibacter sp.
CGCTTGGGTCTGGAAATCAACAGATGAGTTGGATCCATATTGATGATGTGTGTGGTATGTTCATGAAAGCAATTGATGACACTCATTTAGATGGTGTGTATAATGCTGTGGCTCCAAACCCCATCACGAACCGCGAGTTGACGAAAGCTATCGGAAGGTCGTTGCATAAACCTGTTTTTATTCCTTCTGTTCCTGGTGTTGTTTTAAGGCTAATATTGGGAGAGATGGCCGACATTGTTTTAAAAGGTAGTCGCGTATCGTGTCAGAAAATACTTGAAGCAGGATACAAGTTTAAATTCACGAAAGTGCAAGACGCCGTTAATGACCTGATCAGATCAAAATAGCTTTGTTGCTAATAAGAGCCGAAATATTTTCTCAATCCCCATTCGGCTGCAACTAAAAATAGCAGAAGCCAGAAAATCCATTTTAAGTTGATGATTGAATCGTACGTTTCTTCAGAATGGATAATGCTCTTTGGTTGCATGTGTGAAAGCAACGTTGTCAATTGATCGGCCTGGCCGGCCTTGAAAAATTTTCCGCCTGTATTTGCAGCGAGTTTTCTCAATAAATCAAAATCAGCAGTGAGGTTCTGCAATTCAACTTGCCTCTCCACAACCGCGAATTCTCCCCGAACCTCCTCGATCTTATCGTTAATAACTGTTCGCGCACGATAACGGTAAACGCCTTCTTTTAATCCGCCTATTTGATAACGAATATTTCCCGGACTTGTAACGTAGCCGTATTCTGTTCGCACTCCATTTGAGGAAGTGATATCGATGTCGATTTTATTGCCGTAGACAGGTTCGTATATATCGTTGTAAACCTGACTCTCAATTACGACTGGTTCAGTTTCAGAAAATTCCTGCTGGATCGGATAACTCTTAAACTTACGTTTATCGTCAGTCGTGCTCAGGAACTGAATCAGTTTTCCAAACACCTCATCAAAAGCGCTTGTATTTTCAGTGCGGTCGTATTCATTTAATCTCCAGCGCCACAATCCCTCACCAAGCATCACGGCAACTTTACGCGAATCTTTTACGTCAACAGAAAGGAGAGGCTTCTCTGTTGCGACATTTCCGACTTTCTGAAAAATTAATGCAGTCGAGGTCTGAGGAATTTGAATCTTACCATAATGCACCGACACGGGAGGGTATTGAGCAATTAAGGAATTTACTTCCGCGCCAAGCGAAAAATTTGAAAATGCTGGATTAGTTACCGGAGTTACTTCATCAAAATCACGCGGGGCATTTTCGAATTTAACCGGCATGTTTTGCTTCGCGATTAAATTTAAGTCAGATTGTTGGCCAAGAATCAACAGCAACGAACTTTTACTATTGGCAAAAGTTTGAAAAATAGCGGATGTCTTTCCGCGCAAATCCGGAGACTGGTGAAAGATAGCCAGATCAATATTGGCTGGCTGAAGCATACTGCTTTGCAATTCGCTAACACCGGGCAGGTAAAGCAAGAATTCATAGTTCGAATTTTTCTCGATGACCTCCCGAAGCGTTTTAATGTCAGGATGTGGCGCACCGGCAACTAACAATATTTTCTTTTTTCCTGCTACGACCTCGACAAAAACGGAAGAGCGGTTGTTGCGTTTGTTGAATTCATTTGGATTGAGTTCAACTTCGATG
>CBQWHS010001018.1:0-1629 GCA_967728665.1 uncultured Chryseosolibacter sp.
GCTCATAGGGGCGGTCGGAGTACACTGGATTAGTTCCGTGAAGTGACACTTCTGGGACAAAATGTCGATTCATACAAGTGGAGCGATGTGGAAAATAATAAGGCAAGGCTGGAGAAAAAGGGCGTGGATAAAATAGTCACGTTCGCTGATCTATTGGAAATGGTGGCACAAGTGAATCCGCTTTTGCGTGTTCGTTTTTCGACATCTCATCCAAAAGACATCACGGATGATGTTCTTTATACGATGGCCAAATTTGAAAATATCTGTAAGAATATTCATTTGCCTGCACAAAGTGGAAGCACACGAATTTTAGAATTGATGAACCGCGGATATAGTCGCGAGTGGTATTTGGCAAAGGTTAATCGCATCCGCGAAATTCTCGGAGAAGATTGTGGACTCTCATCTGATATGATCACGGGGTTCTGCTCCGAAACTGAAGAAGAACATGTTGAGACACTTTCGTTGATGGACAAAGTTCAGTTTGATTTCGCTTACATGTTTTATTATTCTGAGCGACCAGGAACCTTGGCCGAGAAAAAATATAAAGACGACGTATCCCTGGAAACGAAGAAAAGAAGACTTGATGAGGTTATTCACAAGCAAAGATCCCATTCATTCCTCCGCAATAAATTAGACGTAGGAAAAGTTCATACCGTTTTGATCGAAGGTTACTCAAAAAAATCAGACGACTATCTTCAAGGCAGAAACACTGCTAATAAAGTTGTGGTATTTCCACGACAGAATTTTTCTAAAGGCCAATATGTTCGGGTGCTCGTCGAAGAATGCACTGGAGGAACATTGTTGGGTAAAGCAATTCAAGAATGACAATTACAGAAATAGAAATTCAAAATATCAAGCAACGATTCGGAATTATCGGAACCTCTCACCTTCTCAACAATGCCGTGCGTGTAGCCATGCAGGTTGCACCTACTGACATGTCTGTATTGATCACAGGTGAAAGTGGAAGCGGAAAAGAATCGTTTTCAAAAATTATCCATCATATCAGTCCAAGGAAACATGGGCAATTTATTGCGATCAACTGCGGATCGATTCCTGAAGGAACGATTGACTCCGAATTATTTGGACATGAAAAAGGTTCGTTCACAGGCGCGCACGAAGCGCGGAAAGGATACTTCGAAGTAACGAATGGCGGAACAATTTTTCTTGATGAAATTGGTGAAATGCCATTAGGAACACAGGCACGGCTTCTTCGCGTTCTTGAAAATGGCGAATTCATTAAGGTTGGCTCATCAAAAGTTCAGAAAACAGACGTACGTGTTGTCGCAGCCACAAACGTGAACCTCATGAAAAGTGTGGAGGATGGTAAATTTCGCGAAGATCTTTATTACCGCCTGAGCACCGTTCCTATTTTCGTTCCTCCATTGCGCGAACGTGGACGGGATGCTGAATTGCTTTTCAGAAAATTCGCAACAGATTTTGCTGAAAAATACAAAGTGAAACCAATTTCACTTACGGATGATGCAAAGGAAATTTTATTGAAATACCGTTTCCCCGGTAATATACGCCAGCTTAAAAACCTGGTGGAACAGATCTCTGTTCTTTCAACCGAAAATAAGGAAATCACAAGCGAAATTCTGACACGCTATCTTCCAAAAGAAAACAACCTGC
>CBQWHS010001019.1:0-1627 GCA_967728665.1 uncultured Chryseosolibacter sp.
AAGGGCGAGAATAGCTAGTGCGATTAATCTTTGCATGTAGGTAATTTTGGTATGGATAAATAACCGCAAATGCACACGAAAAATTCCGGCTCAAAAAATTTGTTTAAGCAGCAGCAGACTTTACGCGTATGCGTGAGGGATTCAGTCCATACATTCTCTTAAATGCAGCGGAAAAATGATTTGCATTTTTGTATCCAACCGTACGAGCGACTTCAGTGATCTGAATATCATTGTTCTCAAGAAGAAGTCGTGCATGTTCCATGCGGCGTTCGCTAATGTATTCGAAAATACTTTTGCCAAAAATCATTTTAAACATCGTCATCAGCTTGTTGGTATTGGTTCCGAAGTGACGCGCCAATGAAACAAGCGAGTGATCATCTAAGAACGTCATTGACAAATGTTCTTTCAAACTGTGTATAATTTCAACATCACGTTTAGAATGCGATTGCTTGTTTGCTCCCTTCGTGGGATGGAACAACTCGTGCATTTGAAGGAACATGAACTGCCTTATGCTCGTTTCGATTAACAAGTAGCCAAGCTTCCCTGTTAGCGGGCAATCAAAAATATTGCGAAGGGCCTGCTCCTGTGCGAGAATGATTGGTGCGAATCGCTCGCCGAGGATCCGCTCACGCTTGCTAACTTTTAATCGCAATTGATCTGACCAGCGTTCGTTCTCGGGAAGAACTTCTTCCAAGGATTTTTCACTAAAAGAGAAATGCATGAAGTGCAATTCTTCACCAGCCTTCGCACCATGACGCAAGTCATTATTCGGATCGTATTTAAAATTCTGAGACCCGTTGAAAGAATGAATCACCTGGTCAGTTCCAGGAAGAAAGGAGTGAACTGCCCCACGAAAAAAAACACAACTACCGAGGAGATCTGAGCCTCTTGAGTGTTTGTTAACAAAAACACCATCCTGCAAAAATTTTCCTTCAAAAGTGCGAATGGAAAAATTCGGTAGATACATATCTCGCGTACGGAGGTCCGTCACTGCACCATCAAGGCTCACATCTTCAGGGGTGCTATCGACAAATTTTCCGAACGGAAGCTGCTCACTCCCAGCACAAAGAATTGGAATATTCGGATTATCGATTCTAACGTGATTATAGCGGTTGACCATGAGGGGGACAGGTAAACAAATCACTTTTTACGTATACGCCTGGTTAAAGTTTCGTTTTCAAAGGCAATGGCGTCAAAAATCCGTTGGCAAACGAAAATTGATTTCGCGTAGTCCATTCTCCTTTTCACGTAGGTCGCCAAAAATCAGGTGCCGTTATATCCCCAAAAGAAATTTACAATAAAATGAAAATCAATCTTCTCGCAGCAGTTGGAATCGCAACAAGCCTGTCTTTTCTAACATCATGCAACGAATCAACCCAAACAACTTCATTAACGGAATTACCACCGCTCTCCGAAAAAGAATTGGTAGCACGTGGAAAATACCTAACTACTATTGGTGGTTGTAACGACTGTCACTCACCGAAGGTAATGACTCAGGAAGGACCCATGCCGGACACCACACGACTACTATCAGGTCATCCAGAAAATGAGAAACTCGCAAAGATCATCGAAACGAAAGATTGGATGCTCTTCAACAATGGACTCACTGCATTCGTTGGTCCATGGG
>CBQWHS010001020.1:0-1622 GCA_967728665.1 uncultured Chryseosolibacter sp.
CAGAACAAAAAAGATTCATTGTTGACTTAAGCAAAAGAATTCAACACCTGGAATCTAAGCTTGTTATTTTGCAAGCAAGAATGGTTAGAATTGATCCAACGTTGATGGCTAATCTTGCCAGAAATTTCAAACACTTAAATTTGAACTAACAATTTTCGAAAATTATTGATCCGGGAAAACCCGGATTTTTTTATTTAACGCATTCTTAATAACAGCATTTCCATTTTTCTCGGGGTCGAAATCAGAGACCCAAGTCGTACTTCAAATTATGATTAACGGTGAGCGATAGGATCCGGCGTGCCATCAGGGTCGTTCTGTGCAAATCCCTTCGTGTTGATTTTTCCGTTGTTGACAAGAAGAATTCCGGTGACATGTGGCGCTGCCATCGATGTTCCACTCATGATTGCATAACGTCCATTCGAATACGTTGAGAGTATTCTGATACCCGGCGCGGCATAATCAATTACATCATTTCCGTAATTTGAAAAGCTGGCAAAATTATCCAGACTATCAACAGCAGAAATAGTGTAAATGTTGTTCCCCGATGTTCTGCCTGGAGAAAAAGTATCGGCAGGTTTGCCTTCGTTACCCGCGGCGATCACAACATAAATACCTTTGTCGGCAACGGCCCTTATTTCAGATTCCAGAGTTTCGGAAATGACTTCCAGGCTAAGACTGATATTGACAGCTTCGCCAGCACTTCCAACGGACCGCACATACGTCAGCGCCTTCAGTGCAATCGACAATCTCCCATTGCCATCCTTGTCTAAAATTTTCAAAGGCACCAACGTTGCGCCTGAGGCAACGCCTAGTGTTCCGATATTATTATTTTTTGCGCCGATCACGCCTGCGATATGTGTACCATGGCCGTTGTCATCATCGGCAGAACTTACTCCATCTACAAATGATCGCGCACGACTTGAGTCCACATTCAAATCCGCATGATCAAGGTCGATGCCCGTATCCATTACCCAGGCAGTCTTACCAATACCATCTTCATATCCTACTTTATCAACGTTCCACGTTACCAATGTTGGTGACACAACCTTGATGCAACCACAAACTGAGATTTTTCTATCGGGTTCAACATTCTGTATGGCGTCATCGTGTCGAAGAATGTCCAACTCATTATCGGTTAGGTTCATAACAGCATATTGATGTATACCCTCAAACGAATCTCGAATATCTTTTGTAATGTTATTCCGTTCGAGAATTGAACCCATTGAAATTTGTCGCCCACCGGATGAAGGTTTTATCGTGACAATATATTCTCCCGGAATTGCTTCTCCGATTCTTGCAGCACTGCTTGTTAAGCAATCATCTACATTCTTGTCTGGAGTTGGTGTCTTGTCATCGTGACAAGCCAGGAAAAGGAAAATAAAAATGCCGAAGAGAGCAAGTTTGTTCATGCAACCAAATTTGGTAAAGAAAGAGTGTTACAAATAGTATTCCCGTAAACGTTTTTTCTCTTGTTCACAGTTCACAGCCGGTCGCTTAAAACTGAACATTCACTTGTTCAGTTTTGCACATCTACAACATTGCAATCTTCGCCTGCTCCGCCTGGTAGTAGAATTTGTTTTTGGCATAATATTCCCGGTTAAAACAATATTTTAATTTAACCA
>CBQWHS010001021.1:0-1618 GCA_967728665.1 uncultured Chryseosolibacter sp.
AGTACCCGAAACACATGAGTGATTAGCACAACGGCACTTGACGTCTCCTTACCCTCTGCATGAAAGCAATTTTCTCATTCGTACTACTTGCCGGTTTCTTTTGCGGTCATGCTCAAAAGTACGTCGGACCTCCCAATAACGTTGGCCGCGAATACGGAAATCCAAAGATGCCGTTGATGGTATCTCATTTGGGAGGTGCGAACAAGGAGAGACTGAAGCGCGCAAACAAAAATTCGCGTCATTCTATCTTCGGCAAGATTCTATGCTTCCGCAAACTTTGTAGAATACAATCGGGGCACACCGCGTCACTGCGAGCCATCAGTTTTAAGAAATTTAAGAAGAAGGTAGCAGGCAATGCAAAAAAAGGTTTGTACAAGAGAACGCAGGTCGATTCAACATATAAGCGTAAACCGCTAGTGCGTGAAGTAGTGCCAGTCTTAGCCGACACCTCTATGATCAAATCCGCACCTGTGATCAAGGCCGATAGCCTGATCGTGCTGGGGGCAGAACTCCTTTTTGAAACAAACAAATCAACACTGCGAAGCGAGCATTTTGTTGCCCTTAATTCAATTGTCGATTATCTAATTTTACATCCTGAACGTTCCGTAAAAATCTCCGGTCACACGGACAACACGGGAAGCGAACAACACAACCTTACGTTGTCAAGGAGACGTGCCGATGTAGTGGCAGAGTATCTTATTAGCAATGGCGTTGACATCAGTCGAGTGGAGACATTCGGGTTCGGCAGTGCAAAACCGATGGCGGCAAACAACGCTGATGCAGGGCGAAAAAAAAACAGGCGTGTCGAATTGCTAATCCATGATAAACGATAACAACGTGTCAGTGTATTCGCACGAGATTGGGATCCACTAGACAAAAAACTCGCGCAGCTGCATTGTTGTTGGGCCGGCTCTTTCCATCGTTCAAATTTTAACGCTTTGCCTCCTCATTCCATTTTATCATTTCTTCATAAACTCTGTCGACCGGAATTGTGTCGTTAAGTATTTTGTCATAGGAAAAATGCTTGATGTCCATTAAATACTCCATCATCAATCGACCTTTATAATAATACTTGGGTGCTTCACATGCTCCTTCTTCGATGGCAATCCATATGTCAGTTGTTTGACTTTCAAGTTCAACATACCTGTCTATTTCACGAGATAAGCTGTAGTTTTTGCCGGCAAGTTTTGGCTGTTTTGAAATGTATTCTGGATAGCCTTCCAATTTCCAATATTCCGGATGTCGGAAAGGATTGAATTTTAATTTTCCGTACTTGTGCTCCTGTAAACAATGGATCATTTCGTGGGCAAGTAGATATGTCAAATTAGATTGGCAGGTTGTACGGAACGTTGGAAAGAATAAATTCCGCTTTGCATCAATGTTAACTTTCATTATTATGTTATCATCAATCGCCTTTGCTGATACACCTTCTCCTAAAAATGTGTCATCAATCTTATTAAACAATGAATTATAACTTAGAAATATATCATAGGTGTAAGTGGGATCATAAAGTTCCGACTTCTTTACGAGGTCCAGGGAATTGTCCAATATCAATTCAATTTCCTTATCAATCTTGGTATTAGAATATACATTGAATTGTCCATGCTCAAGTTTGTTG
>CBQWHS010001022.1:0-1618 GCA_967728665.1 uncultured Chryseosolibacter sp.
AAGAATCATTGTCGAAGAAAGAACAAGTTATAATTTTTCAAAATAGAAGAGGCTATTCACCGATGATGAATTGCCAAGATTGCGGATGGGTGCCGAAGTGTGTGAATTGTTCAGTGAGCCTGACATATCACCAATACCGTAATTCTCTCGTGTGTCACTATTGCGGATACCGGGAATCGGTTCCTTCCAAATGTGCTGTCTGTTCTTCTACGAGGATTACAACCGTTGGCTATGGAACGGAAAAATTAGAAGAAGAACTAAAGCTGTATTTACCTGAAGCTCGTATCCGACGAATGGACCTCGATACCACGCGATCGAAATCCGGATACGAAAACATTATTGCAGAATTTGAAAAAGGTGAGACCGATATTTTAGTTGGAACACAAATGGTCACGAAAGGTCTTGATTTTGACAACGTCAGTTTGGTTGGCGTTTTCAATGCTGACCGCATGATGCATTTCCCTGACTTTCGATCTTATGAACGTGCATATCAACTGATCACACAAGTAAGTGGTCGTGCCGGAAGGCGTGACAAGCAAGGCAAAGTAATTATTCAAACATCGAGTCCTGATCATCCTGTATTAAATTATGTTTTAAATCATCACTTTGCAGAATTCTACGCAAAAGAAATTAGCGACCGAAAGAATTTCGGTTACCCTCCGTTCACTCGACTGATTGAAATAACTGTCAAACATATCGACAAAAAAATCTGTCGGGACGCAGCCGCAAAATTGACAAATGATCTGCGCGAAAGTTCCTCGGGAATTAAAGTGCTCGGCCCCGGTGAACCGATGGTTTCCAAAATCAGAAATCAGTACCTGATGTCTATTCTTATTAAAATTCCAAGAGGTCGGCCTGAACTTGCAACACTAAAAAATTCTATTCGTTCCTGTATCGAGCAAACGCTAAAGGAAAAAGAATTTCGCAACGCGAAGATCGTCTGCGATATTGACCCCGTGTAAGGTATGACAATCAATTTTTACAAATAAATTCGATCGTTTTCCTTATTATTGAACAACCCTACATTGATTATGGAAGACCGCGACAAAGCCTTAGAAGACCTTCACAACCGTATTTCAGAGATTGCAAGAAAACAAAAGGAATTTCAGGAAGAAATTCAAAAACTTCACAACGACATCTTTAAATACAATCTCGCGGAACTGCCAGCAGCCAAGTCACCCCCAATAGTTATTGTTGAGCAACCAAGACCAGTTGTTGTTGAAGAAAAAAAACAGTCAATCCCCGTGGTGGTGCCACCTACTCCAACCCGAACTTCTTCTCCACCACCTCGCGCTCCCAGCACAGTGCGTCCACAAAAGAATGCACTCGAAGAATTTATCGGAACCAACCTTCTCAATAAAATTGGTGTCGCGATTTTAGTTATTGGTATTGGGTATGGAACGAAGTATTCAATCGACCATAATTTAATCAATCCACTAACGCGAATTATCCTTGGATATCTATCAGGGCTTGCATTAATATTAATTGCGTTAAAACTGAAACGGAAACATGAAAATTTCAGTGCTGTATTGTTGAGCGGTGGAATGGCTGTGATGTATTTTATAACATTTGCAGCGTATGATATTTATCAATTGATTCCACAACTTCTCACATTCGC
>CBQWHS010001023.1:0-1617 GCA_967728665.1 uncultured Chryseosolibacter sp.
AGGATATTGATTCCGGAAAAAAACTTATACTTAAGAATATTCCGGACAGCGACTTTAAAATAATTTTTCAGCATATGAAGATGGTATAAGAACAGAACTTAGACGTTAGAATGGAGAACTGTGTTACAGTTGCTGCGAGGTTATTTGTCATGACGAAACAAAACGCCAGCCAAAAAATGACTGGCGCTTTATTATTGGGCTCAGATAAAAACTATCGATGCAATTCTATTCATCACGTAGCGTATTGACGGGATTCATCGAAGCTGCCGAAAATACTTTGTAACCGATGGCTAAACCGGAGATCACAAACATCACGATGATTGAGGCAATAAAAGTATCCAGGGAAGTGGCTTGATAGTACTTCCATATGCTGCCCATTAGTCCGGAAACGCCAATGTAACTGAGTGCGCATCCCATCAGGGAAGAAATCATCAAGATGATCACAAATTCTCTGTTTATAATAACAGTGATATTGCTGATTGAAGCTCCAAGCACTTTGCGCACACCAATTTCCTTCATTTTTTTAATGATGTTTAGTGAGACGAGTGTGAACAATCCTGTTGCTGAAAGAACGAGCGCAACGATTCCGAGGAACACGAACATTTTCACAATATTATTATTCACTTGCAATGCCTCGGCTGCGCCCTCGTTTAAAAATCTTCCGTTGTAAAGACGATTAGGAAAAACCTGTTTCCATTCTTTCTCCATGAATTTATTGATCTCCACAAGTTTATCCGGCGGAGCGCTCACAATGACATGAGAATACTTGTCTGGCGTTGTGTAGCGCAGCATTAACGGATCCATTTCCCGCCAAAGCCCATTTGTGTACACATTCTTCACCACGCCGATGACATATAGTTTTACCGTATCCATCCAAATGATCTCTTTACCGATTGGATCTTTCCAGCCAAAATCATCCGCAAATTTCTTGCTTACAATAATTGATTCTTTACGATCGGTTTCCGAATCTTTTTGAAAATCACGCCCTGCGATAAACTCGAGTCCCATTGTTTTCGCATAATCATCACCGACATTCAAAATATCAGATTCAATTTGCCGCGCCTCGTATTTAACAGGATCGTTATAGCCCGATGAAAATATGCTGTGCTCAGATCCAGCAACGGAAGTGATCTCACTATTCTGTATTAATGCGTTTCGATAAGTCTCATATTCATTTTGATTGTCAACGTAAGCGATAATTACATTATCTACATTAAAACCAATATCAAAGTCACGTTGATAAATTGAATTTTGATAGAATGCTACTGCGAAAATTATCGCAACCAATGATATCGCATATTGCAAAAGCAGCAACGTACGAGTAAAATAGTTTGTGCCTCCAAATTTTACAGTCCCTTTCAAAATACTCACTGGTTCAAAACTACTGATGTAGAAAGCAGGATAAGCGCCTGCAACCAGTGCGGTAAATACCAACGTGCCAATCAGAAAAATAAGGAAGCCAGTATTATCAAGATAGTGAGATGTCAGCTTCATGTCTTCCCACAAAGAGTTCCATGACGCAATCAAAAGCTCACCCATAAATAATCCAATGAGCAATGCCAGGAAACAAACGAAAGCTGTTTCTCCCAGGAACTGGGCAATCAATTGTTTTCGCAT
>CBQWHS010001024.1:0-1609 GCA_967728665.1 uncultured Chryseosolibacter sp.
AGACCCGTGTAGTAATAACTGATGGAAGCCAGCCTGTCGGAAGAGGTATTGGCCCGGCACTTGAGGCACTTGATGTTTTGTCAGTTCTGAAAAACGAAACACACGCTCCTGAAGATTTAAAGGAGAGATCACTTCAACTTGCAGGTGAATTATTGGAAATGGTTGGGGCAGCGGTTGTAGGAAAAGGACTATCAATGGCAAGAGATATTCTAGGAAGTGGCAAAGCGTTAAGAAAGTTCGAAGGAATATGTAAGGCACAAGGTGGGTTCAAAAATCCACAGGCAGCTCCACTGAAACACGACATCCTTTCAAAGGTCGATGGTGTAGTATCAAGAATTAATAACCGGAAGCTCTCCAAAATTGCAAAGCTCGCAGGGGCTCCACGATCTGCTGGTGCAGGAGTTTACTTTAACTGCCCCATTGGAACATTCATCAAAAAAGGTCAATGTCTCTTCACTATTTACTCCGAGTCAAAGGGAGAAATGAACTATGCACTTGAATATCTGAATAGCGGCAACCATATAATAGAATTTCAAACTTCATGAAAACAATCCTGCTTGCGCTTCCTGGCAATGAATTAATGACTAAGTCGGTGTCAACCCTCATCAATGCTGAGGTGGGTGACTTCACGCTTAGAAATTTTCCCGATGGCGAGACTTACGTGAGAATTTTATCGGATGTGAAAGACAAAAGAGTAATCATGGTCTGTACGCTGAATTCCCCAGACACGAAACTACTCCCGCTTTATTTTCTCTCGCAGACAGCAAAGGATCTCGGTGCGAATTGTACTTGCCTTGTTTCGCCATACCTCGCTTATATGAGACAGGATAAACAGTTTAAAACAGGTGAAGGGGTTACGTCCACTTACTTCGCAAAAATGATTTCCAATTTTTCGGATTCTCTCATTACCGTTGACCCTCACTTGCATCGGAGACATTCTATGAGCGAAATATATAATGTTCCCTGCAAGGTCTTGCATGCAGCGTCACTAGTTTCCAAGTGGATAAAGGAAAACGTTAGTCAGCCTGTCTTGATAGGGCCTGATAGTGAAAGTGAACAATGGGTTTCAGTAGTTGCAAAAGAAGCAGATGCGCCATTCACCGTCTTGAACAAAATAAGAAGGGGAGATAAGGACGTACAGGTTAGCGTTCCTCATATAGAAAAATACCGACAGCATACTCCGGTACTCGTTGATGATATAATATCCACAGCAAGAACAATGATAGAAACCGTTGGCCATCTTAAGTCCGCAGGAATGAAGGCACCTGTTTGCATTGGCGTCCACGGAATTTTTGCTGGTAACGCCTATGCAGAATTAACGAACGCGGGAGCGGCCCAAATTGTGACAACCAATACAATTGGTCATCAGTCGAATCAGATAAATGTTGCCAATATGATAGCCGATGCTTTATAACATTCGCCATGAACTCAAGCATTTTTAAATTTTCACTGTTAGCAATTTTAATCATTGCTGGATTCCAATTTGAGGTCACAGGCAAGAGCTGCTTTTTTCGATTGGTATGTTTTAGAAAAGAAACTCTCCATTCTAATCGCCAACAAGGAGATCGCTCAGTTGATGTTAAACATTTCCATAGCGAGATACCCATAT
>CBQWHS010001025.1:0-1605 GCA_967728665.1 uncultured Chryseosolibacter sp.
AGCATTGAAGATAAATGGAATTATCCTGTAGTTCATATCGCACATGATGATGCGGTAGCCTATTGCCAATGGGCTGGCAAACGACTTCCTACAGAAGCTGAATGGGAATTTGCGGCGCGTGGTATCACCACTGATGCACCGTTTGATTTTTCCAAAGACATCGCTCCGCAGGGAAAATTTGTAGCGAATGTTTTTCAAGGATCATTTCCAAATAACGATCTCGGTGAAGATGGGTTTCGGTCCACTGCACCAGTAAAAACATTTCCACCAAACTCATTTGGGTTGTATGACATGATCGGAAATGTTTGGGAACTGACAAATGATTTTTATGATCCGTCTTATTACCAGTTATTGTCTGAAAATTCAATTACGGTAAATCCTCACGGACCAAAATCATCACACGATCCGGACGAACCGTACATTGCTAAATATGTTTCCAAAGGCGGATCTTACCTATGTTCATCGGAGTACTGCACGAACTACAGAGGAACTGCTCGCCAGGCAACTGCTTTTGATAGTGGACAGTCTCACATCGGATTTCGCTGTGTGAAATAATTATTGGTTTTTTATTTTTGGCCAATTGACGTCTGCCTTTCGTATGAGTTCAGTGGTGTCCTTCAGCCACAGCGTTTGCACTTTTTTGTTATAGTTAAAATATAATTTTCCATTGATCACCGTCCAGGCATCAGGTTGCGTAGGAGCTTTGTGTCCGTCCCCATCAGACGTTCCATAGGCACAATACCCGCCATATTGCGGTAAATATTTTTCCGGATTAGCCTTGAATATTTCAAGGTTTTCTTGTGACGAAAAATACCATGTTGCATTTTCATAGTTATAACTGAATTCTTTTTTTCCTTTTACTGCATCCGCGCTTTTAAAATAGGCCACTGGATCATAGCCCCGTATTGCACCTTCCTCCGTAAAGAAAATGGCGGAAGGTTGGGCATTTGAAATCAATGATGTAGCCAGTATCAAGAAACTTACAAAAGATTTTTTCATCGTCTTTTTTTTGCAAGAATGTTAATTGTATAAGATTTCGGTGTCCTTAAAATGACATTTTCGACAACGATCAGTTTTTAGCGTGAACAGTCAATAATCCGATCATGTTATCGGTTCATCAGTCATAAAGAATTCATTCAATTTTTTCGTAACTTTTATTTTTAGAAAAATCATGGAAGCAAGTCCCGGTCTCAACAGCGCGAAAATAATATCCAGCAATGTAGCCGCATCGCCTGATGTTCTCCGCATACTTTCAGAGGGCACTGCTTCCGTTATCGGTGGCGACTTTTTTCGATCACTTGCCTATCATATTATCATTTCTACCGGTATTCGCTATGCAATCGTAACGGAATGTGCGAACGCAGCAAAGACAAGAGCACGAACATTGGTATACATTGAGCGCGATCAGTTCCTTGATAATTTTGAATATGAATTGACAGGAACGCCTTGCGAAATTGTGATGACAGGTGAGAATTATTATTGCACAGCCGACCTCGACAAATTTTTTCCCAAAGAAGAAGGCATCAAGTCATACTTCGGTGTTCCGGTATTTCTCAGCAACGGTGAAGTAATCGGGCACATTGCAATCTTCGACACCAAGCCACT
>CBQWHS010001026.1:0-1605 GCA_967728665.1 uncultured Chryseosolibacter sp.
GACAAAACGTATTTAAAATCGAATTCTTTTAGATCAAATAATCTATAAGCGCATAAACGCCTAAGGCCAGCAAGGTGATGCCTGGAATGATGCGCAGTATTTTACTTTCATTAAAATAACTCATGACTCTTTTGGCGAGGTAAGCGAAGATCATAAAGACAACCAGTGTTCCGAGAGAAACACCCAGGAGATAAAAATGTAATTCGTACTTGGTTGAGAGATCCGTCCAACCGCGACTTCTGATGTAGGCCGTCATAGCAACCCAGAACGGAAGGGCCATGGGGTTGAGAACTCCAAGCAATAAGCCTCTTCGAAAACCGCTCTGATTAAATCTGGTGGCTATGGAAGATGATTTTCGCGAAGCTATCAGCGAAGTAACTCCAAGCAGCAGCATAACTATTCCTGTAATGATTTGAAAATTTTCGGTGATGACAGGTGACGACGTTATCAGATTCTCAAACTCGACTGCGGCCCATGCATATGGATATTCGATCAACGCCACAGCCAATGCAAAACGCCAGGCTACATCCATCTTATGGTCCAGGCCGAGCTGAATGACCATGATATTTAAACTGCCAGGCGGCAGCGTTCCAATAAAACTGAAAATGAATGCGACAAGGAATGAGATAATGACATCCATAATCAGCGTATAGCAGTCTTAAATCTTTTGTAAAAAACTCTGGCTTCTGACAGGCGAATATAATCAACACCAAGCTTTTTATTCTCTCGCGCAATTTCGAAAATCGTTCGCCAATGTTTTATCAAGACAATGACTGCATCGATAAATCTGAAATTCGGATCATAGATGTGCGCAGGTTCTGCTCCACAACCATTCAATTCGAGAATCGTTACGTTGCCGTTATATAAGTCAGTGAGTGAACGGCAGCGAATATCAAACCTTCCAAAGTAAAAGCCCCCAATCTGTTTGCTGATCGTATCAAAGACGTTGTTAAGTTCTGGATTGATTAAATGATTGCCATTCAAAAATTTTGTTCCGAGTGCGTGGTTTCCAACTGAGACCAGTTCGATTGATTTTCCGGCTTTGACTATTTCATTAAGCTGGGTTTGAAATGTCACACAAAGTTTCTTCCATTGGAGTAGTGCTCTGTCATTTCCAAGAATTAATTGTTGTAAGGTTGATTTGCCATCGCCAATAACAAAAAGCATTTCTTTCATTACGATCGATGTGACTTTTCCATTCATTTCGCCGGGATGACGAGAATAGAAAACGCCAAGTTCAACTGGAAGGTCAATAAGTTCCTGAATCAGAAAATCATAGGGTGCGCCTGCAATGTATTCGCTTATCTCAACGTTCGAATTAATTTTTTTCACGCGGTAGCCACGCTCACCAATGTCGGGTTTAAAAATCAGAGGAAAGGAAAAATTATTTTCGTGGAGAGCAGCCAATGTCTGTTCTAGCGTTGCCGGGATTTTTATCAGTATAGTTTTTGGAGTGTATTCAGATGGAATCTTTGCTATCACGTCATATTTGGATTCGCCAAACATTCCACCCATATCAATTCCCGGGTTCGAAGCGGAAAAGAAAAGAAAGGTTCTTGCACGGAAACTTAGCCAGAAATAATAGATAATTGCTGGCAGCTGAAG
>CBQWHS010001027.1:0-1600 GCA_967728665.1 uncultured Chryseosolibacter sp.
CGTTAAGCTTTTCATTGACTTCATTGATGTTGACCTGTGCATCATTGACCGGAACAATAATCACTGAATGCTCTGTTGGAGTGTAGGTCTTTACATTGAGTCGCCCGACTTCTATTTCTGTCGCCTCTTTTCCCGGTTCCTGGACTTTTACATACGCAATCAATTTTTCAACATCGCCATCAGCTTTGGCCGTGAGCAGAAGTTGTTTTTGTGATGGAACTTGTGCTGCACTTGTTAGTACTTCCGTGTCACGTTTGAAGCCAACACCTTGTGGAAATGTAGTCTTGCCAATTACCTCTGCATTGACGAATTCTTGCTGACCAGTACCCAGCGCTTTCCAGGCGATTGGATAATCAACATCTTTTATTTTCACGGTTTCATAAGACCCTGCTTCGTATGTTTTGGTGTCCAATCCAAATTTATGATTTTCACTTTCTGTGAATTTTATTGTGAAATCAATCTTGCTTGCATCCGCAATGGCATCGGGTGCCGAGGCCTTGCCAAATTCTGTTACTTTTCCATCCTTGCCAATGGTCCAGGTATCTCCATTGCTGTCGGTGATTCTTGCATCTTTCAAGGTTTTGTTTGCGTCATTGTTTCTCGGACGTGCCTGGCGTTTGATTTCACCTGAGGCCGTTTCAATCACAATTTCTCCGGTGGTTGCATCGATGGAGATTGTTTTAACGTCCCCTTCGAATTTTATTTCCGCGGCAGCGAGTGCTTCAGCTTGTTCGGTTGCCTTTATCTTCTCTGCTTCTTTGCCTCCACCAACATTCAACACAAATGGTCCGGTTGGATTGTGTACCGATGAAATCCGTCCATCGATCATATAATAGTCCTTGTTGAGTTTGACTGATCTCAACTTGAATCGAGCTTTTGCGCCATTGGCGATGCCCAAGCCTCCTGATCGCGCCAGTCCGTTGTAGGTTCCATCCGGTCGTTTCTGAACTTCCAGCATTGTCCAACTCATGATGCCGTTGGTGATCACATCGCCAACTTGCAAGTCGATGGTCAACGGTTCGGCACTTGGCTCAGGAAGATCATCAGCAGGTTCGTCTTTCTGGCAGTCGCAAACTTTTGCTGCTGAATCTGTTTTCACGGTTATTGTTTCCGAATAATCGCTAAATAAACTGCCGCACTTTGCTTTTACCTGGATATCAAAAGTTGTATTTGGAACAAGTTCCTGAATGACGTCTTTATAAAATACTGATTCCTTTTGCCACCAATTGTTTTTTCCATGGATGCTGTATTGCACCACATATCCGCTGTGGCCAAAGCCTTCTTCCCAGCTTACGCTGATACGCTTATCATCGAGCGGCTGGCCGGAAATATTCAATGGCGCAACGCAGGCATCGCCATATTGAAAAACAAACACTTCACTGTAGCCATCATTTTTGAAAAGATCGCGTCCACTTGTATCAACAGCACGAATGCGAAATGCATATTTTCTTCCCGGTGTGAGCATAGGTTCTGCTACGCCGTAATTCATTCCTGTTAAGGTTGTAGTTGCTCTGTAAATGGAATTGGAAGAACGAATTGCATCATTGGGATTGCGATCCATCGGATAAACTTCCACGAGTGTAAATTCATATTCAGTGCT
>CBQWHS010001028.1:0-1600 GCA_967728665.1 uncultured Chryseosolibacter sp.
TAAAGCGATCGCCTCTTCGGGATGTTGCAGGTATGATCAGATCATTTCATTACGCTGCTTATGGAAGTTTGTTTCTCGATAACCAGATTCGAGATGACGATTTTGGAAAGCTCATGCCGATGGTTGATCAATGGCAACATTACATGTCGCAGTTTTTTATCAAAGCTTATTTGGAGACCGTGGGAAACGCGCCTTTTATTCCAAACAACAAGGAAGATCTTAAAACATTGCTGACAACTTTTTTAATGGAGAAAGCGATTTACGAAGTGGACTACGAGGTGAACAACCGACCCGACTGGGTAATTATTCCAATTCGCGGAATTAAGACATTACTGAATAAAGAACTTCGTCCAAGAGTGATGACCGCCAGCGTTCACGAAATAAAAAACGTAATTACTTAGAGATGCTGACAATACGTTGTCACTCGATCAATGGATTTTTATGAAACACTAAACAACGAACATATGGCCGCAAATATCATCGCAACCGCCTCTGTAGAGATCAATGCACCTGCATCAAAGGTCTGGGACGCATTAATCAACCCGGAATTAATTGAAAAGTATTTATTTGGAACAAAAGCTATATCACAATGGAAAGTTGGAAGTCCGATTGAATATACCGGCGAATGGGAAGGCAAAACCTACCACGACAAAGGTACGATACTGCAAATGTTACCCGAAAAATTATTCCAGCATACCTACTTCAGTTCAATGTCGGGTCTCCAGGATCTACCAGAGAATTATGCGAATGTTTCTTATGAGCTGGATGAAGAGGGCGGAAAAACCAGGCTGACTGTGAGGCAGGAAAACGTGCAGAGTGAAGAAGCGAAAGAACACAGTGAGAAGAACTGGAAGATGGTATTGAATACGTTGAAGGAATTATTGGAACGAAAGAATGTGAAAATGGCGGCAGGTAGCTAATCCTACTTTTGTCAAGTTACAGTTTTAAGTTGATACTGGATTTGCTTCGCTGATAGGCTGTTAAATTTGCCAGTACTGAAGCAATTCTATGTTTATGAGTGATGTTCGTGAAGAAATTCAATATCCAATTGTTTTACTAAGTCATTCACCACGATAGTATTCAACGGTATACTGCCAATTTTGACTGATATTTAAAAAAAATGAGAGACCATTCTAAAAGTATGGTGGACACTTTTAACAAAATGAGAGACAACTTGAAAGAAATGGGAGACAACACTAAAAGAATGAAAGCTTGCCCGGAAAGTTTTGAACTCACTTCTAAAAGTTTAGCAGAATTATATTTTGTAAGGTGTCACATTCGGCCGCTAATGTCGCGCACCATCAACTAATGGTGGACACTTGTTTGTAAATGCCCGCTCTACCGGAAAGTTTTGCCTCTGTTTGTAAATTAACTCAGATATTAGTTCGTGTACTCCTTGCTGTGATTGAAAATTTCGTTAACCTCCTGCGAGAGATTTTTTTATGCTCTAAGGTTTTCGGGGTACCTGTAGTACACTGGGGTATTTTTTTTGTAATCAGGAGTGCCTTGTTGTGTGCAACCCTTTGTTAGACGAAAAATCTGAGTACACGTTTACTAATTGCATTTCGCTCAGATCATCCTCACCTGTAGCAAATCTGCC
>CBQWHS010001029.1:0-1593 GCA_967728665.1 uncultured Chryseosolibacter sp.
AGGAAGCAGCGTGCTTTTTCCAACCTGACGTGCACCAAGCAGTTGTATAATCTTTCCTTTGAAAAAATAAGATTGAAGAAGGGTAATCAGTTTTCTATTTAACATAACCGCTATTCTGAGGCAAATTTAGCGAATTAAACCGCCATTTTTAGTAAAATATAGCGATCAAAACCGCTATTTTAAGCAAAATTCAGCGATTATAACCGCCATTTTTGGGTAAATACAGCGGTTATAACCGCTGTACATGAGCCTCTTTGGAAATCAGTTATGTATTTTCATCACGCGTTATTTTCAATTTTTTAGTAAAAAACCTCCGAAATGCGTTTAATTTTGCAGCTCATTCAACCACTCCATGATTTTATTCTTCCGGTCGAAAGTCAACAAGATTTACGCTGTTGGCTCGGCGCAGCCTTTCCAAAAACCTGATGTTCAAAAGCTTACCTGGTTATTTGGCGGTGCTCTTCCATTAGAAGAGAAAACAATGCAAGGCTATTTTGTTGGCCCGCGGAAGGAAATGATCACACCGTGGAGCACAAATGCTGTTGAAATGACCCAGACAATGGGCATCGTTGGCATTTCACGAATTGAAGAGTTCCAAGAAGTTTCAGAAACTAATCCAAAGCACGACAAGATGCTTGAAGTAGTTTACAGCAAACTTGACCAGGAAATATTTACAATCCATCATACGCCAGAGCCAGTTCGTGAAGTCGAGAATCTTACCGATTTCAGTCAACGCGAAGGATTAGCGCTAAGCGGAGAAGAGATCACTTATCTGGAGAATGTAAGTAAGGAATTAGACCGTAAGCTGACCGACAGTGAAGTTTTCGGTTTTTCACAGGTTAACTCGGAACATTGTCGTCATAAAATTTTCAATGGAACATTCATTATTGATGGAAAAGAGAAACCGTCAACCCTGTTTCAACTCATCAAGAAAACTTCCAAAGAAAATCCGAATTACCTGGTGTCCGCATACAAGGATAACGTGGCCTTTATTAAAGGGCCAAAGGTCGAGCAATTTGCTCCGAAGCGTCAGGATACTTCTGATTATTTCGCAGTAAAAGACATCGAGTCGGTTATCTCAATCAAGGCGGAAACTCACAATTTTCCAACAACCGTAGAACCATTCAACGGTGCGGCTACTGGTTCGGGTGGAGAAATTCGTGACCGTCTCGCAGGTGGAACGGGCGCGCTCCCACTCGCTGGCACCGCCGTGTACATGACGTCATACCCAAGATTGGATGGCGATCGTGATTGGGAGAAAAAATTTCCTGCACGTCAATGGTTGTATCAGACGCCGGAAGAAATTCTCATAAAAGCTTCCGATGGAGCTTCGGATTTTGGAAACAAATTTGGCCAGCCACTAATCAACGGAAGTGTTTTGACGTTCGAACATTTTGAAGATGGAAAATCATATGGCTTCGATAAAGTCATTATGCTGGCGGGGGGAATTGGATTCGGCAAAGCTGAAGACAGTCAGAAGGGACATTTAAAACCTGGCGATAAAATCGTTCTATTGGGTGGAGACAATTACCGAATCGGTATGGGTGGTGGTGCTGTTTCATCCGTGGCAACGGGCGAATATGGAAACGCGAT
>CBQWHS010001030.1:0-1592 GCA_967728665.1 uncultured Chryseosolibacter sp.
GAATGAACAATGGCCAGATGTTTCAAATGAAAAATTGCTCGAGTCAATTGAAGAATGGCTGGCTCCTTTTCTTGACGAAGTGAATAAGTTGCCAGATTTGCAGCGCCTTGATGCAGATGTAATCCTGCAAGCAATGTTGTCTTATGATTTACAATCAAAATTAAATGCGCTTGCGCCTGAGAAGATTGAAGTGCCGAGTGGTTCTTTTATCAAATTAAAATATTCCAACGCAGGCACGGCTCCCGTTCTTGAAGTTCGCTTGCAAGAAGTTTTCGGAATGCTTGAGACACCAACAGTGAATGAAGGTCGAAACAAAATAATTCTGCATTTGCTTTCTCCTGGTTATAAGCCAGTACAAGTTACACAGGATTTAAAAAGCTTCTGGACCAATACTTACGCAGAGGTGCGAAAAGAACTACGAACTCGATATCTGAAACATTCGTGGCCCGAAGATCCATGGACAGCGAAAGCGGTAAGAGGCGCGAAGCGGAGGTAAAGAGCCTTGCGCATTATGCTTTATGATAGCACAAAGTGTTTTGGATTAATACTACGCCTTTGAAGAAATGTTCTACTGGGTTGTAATAGTTTTCGAAATGAGTTTCCATGCACCGAGCTTCTTTTCCCACACGTGTGAAAACTTTCGTTGAACAGTGCCAGTGTATTTTTTAAAGGGATCAACCTCCGAAACCCTTTCCACGCCGGAACTGAACACCAGTTTGTCTGCAATGATGATCGATTGTACATGCCTTGTGAAATAAACATAGATCGGCAACGCTGAAGTTGCGCCAAGCATTTTGTTAGATCGATTATCCAAGGAAAAATCACGTATCCAGATTTTTTTCAATACTGTAGTGTCAGTATTTTTCTGCGCCTCCGCTTCCTGATTTTCAAGTTTTAAGATTTCCTGCTGCAATGGGGAACGTAAATTAGCCTGGTATAAGAGAGAACCTTCAACAACAATCGCATCCTGCATGAATCGATTATCTGCATACGCAGAGTCACTTTTAAACGTCGATAACTCTTGCTGTTTGGCCTGAGCACCGACAACAAAAAGTGGAAGGGCACACCAGAGTATTATTCGCATGTCAAGTTGCCTCAAAAGGACGTGTTTAATTTTTTCAGATATTCATCAATGTATGTTGTCATAAATCTTCGGCGATACTGCATAATAAAACGCGGATGTGCCAGCGGAATTACTTCTTTAAAAAACTTTTTGTCATTATTCAACTTCGTGATGTATTTGAAATTCTCACCTTCACCCAGGCAAAATGCGATATTCTGATTAATTCCGAAGTTCATTTGTGTATGAAGAGAGTTTAATATGAATTTTTCCAAACGTTTCCTGAGTTGAGGTGTGTCGTAATAATTTAAATTTTTTCCATCCTGAACGAAGCCCAACGGTGAGACAGAATTGATAAAGAATCGCGCATAAAATTCCTGATGCCCTCCGTAAGCCGTGATCATCGTGTTAATAAAATCGGCCGATAGTTCTGCCTTTTTCGGAAAGTCGTTTTTAATTCCGCAAATCGTTTCGAGTTTCAATGGATCCATAAATGGAATCCCGGTTAAGCCAGCGCCAAATCTACCGGGAT
>CBQWHS010001031.1:0-1590 GCA_967728665.1 uncultured Chryseosolibacter sp.
GTTTAACCCATTTATACACCTAAATTTACGATTTTATACACATACGGTTTAGGTCTTTATCATTATTTTCTCAGCCTGCCTTGCCCAATGGCTTCCGTTTCCTATATTTGCAGTCCGTTTTAAAAACCATCGAGTTATGGCAGATTTAATTAAAGTTGTTGAGCAGGAATTTGCGAAAGTGCGTGAAACTCTTCCTGCTTTTAAGCCTGGAGACACTATTAACGTGCACGTTAAAATAAAGGAAGGCAATAAAGAAAGAGTTCAGCAATTCCAAGGCACTGTAATTCAGCGCAGAGGAAAAGGAACCAATGGTGAATCATTCACTGTGCGCAAAGTTTCTAATGGCGTTGGTGTTGAGCGTATCTTCCCGATCGTTTCTCCTTCAATCGATAAAATTGAGATTGTGAAGGAAGGTAAAGTAAGACGCGCGAAGCTTTACTATTTGAAAGGCCGTCAAGGTAAGTCTGCCCGGATTAAAGAAAAGATCTAGTTTTTTAATGACATATTTTGAAGCCATTTCGGTACTCCGGAGTGGCTTTTTTCATGGATTTTTGTCCCGGGAAAAACCCTCTAAATCGTTTGAAATCAGCCTAAAAAGCGGGTTTTACTGGCAATTAGCATACTGTTAAATAATTAATAACTTTGTCCCCTCCTTAAAATAACCAGAATCAAAACCTATGGCCAAAAACATTGCAGAACTACTCGGAAAAGACGCTGATTTTCTCCTTCAGCACAAGAGTAAAACAGTATCAAAAGATCTACTTCATTTACCAGGACCCAACTTCATCGACAATATTTTTGCGCAGACAAACCGGAACACGCAGACACTAAGAAGTCTTCAACAATTGTTTGGAACAGGCAGACTCGCGAACACCGGCTACCTGTCAATTCTTCCAATTGATCAGGGAATTGAGCATAGTGCAGGAGCCTCTTTCGCCAAAAACCCTCAATATTTCGATCCGGAAAATATCGTAAAACTGGCGATGGAAGGTGGCTGCAATGCGGTGGCTACAACATTCGGTGCATTGGCGATGGTATCTCGCAAATACGCCCACAAAATTCCATTCATTGTTAAAATCAATCACAACGAACTTTTGACGTATCCGAATAAAGCTGATCAAATCATGTTTGGATCAGTAGAGGACGCATGGAATCTTGGTGCTGTTGCTGTTGGTGCTACCATTTATTTTGGATCTGACAATTCAACACGCCAGATAATGGAAGTGGCTGAAGCGTTTGAACGCGCTCACGAACTTGGAATGGGTACTATTTTGTGGTGCTACATTCGTAACAATGCGTTCAAGAAAGACGGAAAAGACTATCACCTTTCAGCTGACTTGACGGGTCAGGCAAATCATCTTGGCGTGACTATTCAAGCTGACATTATCAAGCAAAAACTTGCTGAGAACACGGGTGGATATAAAGCGCTTAACACAGGTGGAAGCAGCTACGGAAAACTAGACGAAAAAATTTATACTGAATTAAGTTCAGAGCATCCAATCGATCTTTGCCGCTACCAGGTGATCAATTGCTATATGGGTCGCGCAGGTCTTATTAGCTCCGGTGGTGAATCGAAAGGTGAAAGTGATA
>CBQWHS010001032.1:0-1568 GCA_967728665.1 uncultured Chryseosolibacter sp.
TACAAAGAGCTTCATCAGAAATATTTTAATCATTCGATCGGAAAATTGGAATAACGTGAATGCGTAGGATCATTCTGTATGACGATCCTACGCAATTGAATTTTCGATAAACGCGAATGTGATCATGTGGCAAATGTTCATGTGGGCATCTTCAACGCGCCCATAGTGCAATTCATCTATCACGACGACCGTATCTCCAAGTTCAGCTAGCATTCCTTTTTTTCCACCCACTAACGCAATTACGTGCACCTGATTTTTTTTGCACCACTCCACTGCTTTGACGAGATTGGGAGAGTTTCCGCTCACACTCATCGTATACATCACATCTCCCGGTTTGGCCAGGTTCATCAATTGACGAACAAAAACATCTTCATACGAATAGTCGTTGCCAAGCGCAGTAAGCCATCCGGTATTATCGTTTAATGAAAAGCATCGAAAGCGTTTTTTTGTTTTGTCGGATGCGCCTTTTCCTAAATCAGTAACAAAATGTGTGGCGCTTGCTGCACTTCCACCATTTCCAAAAACAAACAATTGACGTTCATCATCAAGTAATTTTTTAAAAATGGTGATGATCTCTTCAATTTTTTTTAGGTCGATAGTGTCGATGGCCTTCTTCTGGTCTTCTGCGTATTGTTTTAAGAAATTTTTCATGTCATGAATTTTGAATCGCCAATTGCAACGCTCCAACGGGAACCGCGTCTTCTTTTAATGATGCTAATTTAATTATTGGACCGGGTTGAAACGCGTCCATAATGTAAGTACGTAATTTCTCTTCAACCAGTTTACGGAGTGGTTCGCCAATCAGCGATAAACCCCCACCGAGAATAATGGCATCGGGATGAATCAAATGAATAACGTGAGACAATCCAAACACAAAATCATCGACTGTTTCATGAAGTATGTCACGAGCAACTGAGTCATTTACCTTTAATGCGTCTAGCAGTGCTTTTGCTTCAGCGCCAATAAAATTCTTTGAAAGTTGTGCGAGTGGAGAGTTGGGATTTGATTTGACACGCTCCTTAATCTTTTCATTTACTGCCCAACCCGAACATGAGTCTTGAACTGTTCTCCCGGATTTATCAAGACGAATGTGGCCAAGTTCGTTTTCGCCCGGGAGTGCTCCATGATAAATTGATCCGTTCACAATCAGTCCGCCTCCAACTCCGCTTCCCATGGTTACATAAAAAACGTGTTCAAGGTTTTGGCCAGCACCATGGGTAGCTTCGGCGAGTGCAGCAACGTTGGCGTCATTGTCAATATAAACACGTAAGCCGGTTAATTCCTCTAAATATTTTTTCAGATTGAACCCAGACCATCCGCTGATGTGATAAGAGGTCCAGATTTCCCCAGACGTTCTATCAATTGGCCCACCAAATCCAACACCAATAGCTTGTAAATTTTGATCATCAAGTTTAGACAGCGCGAGCTTGATATTTTGAAGAATGCCTTCGCTTCCCTGCAACGTTGTTACTTCATATTTGAACCTTTCACGTATTGTCGCTTTCTCATCGCCAGATACAACCTGCAGTTTTGTTCCTCCGATTTCGATGCCACCATATGTCTTCAAA
>CBQWHS010001033.1:0-1567 GCA_967728665.1 uncultured Chryseosolibacter sp.
GATGGATTGAAGTCAAATAATTTTCTGCCTAAGGCTGCGCTGCAGACATCCACCGGAAAATTTTTGTTTGGAAGCAGCCATGGCTTCGACAGTTTCTTCCCCGACAGCATCCGCACAACCTCCACCTCCGGAACAGTCGTTTTAGCTGACCTGAAAATCAATAATCAATCGGTCAAACCTGGCGCGGTTGATTCGCCGCTGAAAAAACATATCAGTCTAACTTCAAAACTGGACCTGTCTTACGATCAGCGGTCTTTCGTGATTGACTTTGTCGCGCTCAGTTACAGCCCGTCAGCAAACTATACTTACTACTATAAGCTTGAAGGATTTGACAAGGACTGGAATTGTACGAGACTTAGCCGTAGTGCTACGTACACGAACCTCGATCCGGACACCTATGTGTTTGTCGTCAAGGCCGCAAATCGCGAAGGTGTCTGGGTCGATAAGCCATTGGAACTGGAGATAACCATTCGCCCGGTTTTTTGGAAAACGTGGTGGGCGTTTTGTATCTACATTTCGATTGGTATGGCGTTTATTTATGCGCTGATCAAAATCAGGGTGGAGCGGTTGAAAATGAGAAACGAGATCACCATCGAGAAACTCAAACGCGAGCAGGAACATGAATTGAGCGAGTCGAAGACGCAATTTTTTACGAACATCGCGCATGAGTTCAGAACGCCTTTAAGTTTGGTTTTAATTCCGCTCGAAAGCTTAATGGGATCTAACGAAGTTCCGTCTGTGTTTCGGGAAAGGATTTTCGCGGCCTATAAGAACGCCGACAGAATGAAGAGACTTGTCAACGAATTTTTGGATTTTAACAAGCTTGAGGTCGGAAATCTTAAATTGAAAGTTCAACACAGTGAGTTAGTTCAGTTCATTGCAGAATCCTGTTCAGCGTTCAACGAAATGGCGGCAAAGCGGAGAATACACTTTTCTGTAAGTTGCGAGGAGCCCGTCATTATGGGGTGGTTTGACCGTGATAAATTGGAGAGCGTAATCTTTAACATTCTTTCAAATGCTTTCAAATTTACTGCGGATGGAGGGGAGATCAAGTTGCGGATAAAGACGAACCATTCGGTTATATCCGACGGTACGCTTTGTCGATGCATAGAGTTAATGATCGAAGACAATGGGATTGGAATATTGCCAGAAGAACTTCCCCGCATTTTTGAAAAATTCTATCAAGCGAAGTCCTCCGCAAAAATTTCAACTCCAGGAACGGGAATTGGGCTATCCTTGACCAAAGCGCTCGTCGAACTTCACCGCGGAACCATCACGGTAGAAAGTACGCCTGATCAGGCCACCATCTTTACCATTTTACTTCCCATCTGCTCGAATGCTTACGAATTGGATGAGAACGTGGTAGCCCTCCCGGACGTCATCTATATTAAAGATCACGAAGAAGTTGCGATCCCACCAACCGCTGAAGAGCACCAGGATTTCGGCAACGGTATGGACAAGCCGGTAATACTGATTGTGGAGGATAATTTCGAGTTAAGAGCATACCTCGTGGCCGAGCTGCAAAGGGAATTTTCAGTGCTTGAGGCAAGAGATGGAGAGGAGGGCT
>CBQWHS010001034.1:0-1550 GCA_967728665.1 uncultured Chryseosolibacter sp.
CCCTCGTAACTGTGAGCATATTTGTATTCCTTTCCATACCCCAAATTTTTCATAAGCTTCGTTGGAGCATTTCTAATTGACAACGGCACTGGCAGGTCTCCGGTTTCATGAATGGACCCCAATGCATTCTCAATGGCCATATAACTGGCATTGCTTTTCGCTGAACACGCGAGATAGACAGCACATTGCGATAAAATAATTCGCGCTTCGGGATAGCCTATTACATTGACAGCCTGAAACGTGCTGTTCGCTATCACAAGCGCCGTGGGGTTTGCGTTGCCAATATCTTCGGACGCAAGAATCAGCATTCGTCGGGCAATAAATTTTACATCTTCTCCGCCTTCAACCATCCTTGCCAGATAATATACGGCTGCATTTGGATCGCTTCCGCGGATAGACTTGATGAATGCTGAAATGATATCGTAATGTTGTTCACCGCTTTTGTCATAGATGGCGATATGTTTTTGAGCAATGTCCATTACCAGTTGATCGGTAATCACAACGTCACCGCCAATTGAATCTGTGATCAGTTCAACAAGATTCAAAAGCTTTCGCCCATCGCCACCAGAGATATTAAGGAGCACTAAATGCTCCGGAATTTCTACATGACGTTTGCTGAGCTGTTCATCTTTTGTCAACGCCTGGTCTACTAATGCAAGCAATTGAGTTTCGCCAAGCGCTTTAAGCACATAAACCTGGCAACGCGACAATAAAGCTGAGTTAACTTCGAATGAAGGATTTTCTGTTGTTGCACCGATCAACGTGATGATTCCTTTTTCAACAGCGCCCAGCAATGCATCCTGTTGTGATTTATTGAAGCGATGAATTTCGTCTATGAACAGTATTGATCGGGATGACAATCTTGCTTTCTCGATGATTTCCCTTACCTCCTTAACTCCGGCACTGACTGCGCTCAACGTATAAAAAGGTTTTTTTACTTCGTGTGCTATGATGTTTGCGATGGTAGTTTTCCCAACACCGGGCGGACCCCAAAGGATCATTGAAGGAACGTTTCCTGATTGTATCGCACGCCTGATAACTCCGTTAGGGCCCGTTAAATGCTCCTGCCCGATGAGTTCATCGAGACGTAGCGGACGCATTCGTTCGGCAAGCGGAGGCCTTGAATTTAGTAGCACTGAATCAAAATTTCGGGGAAGCAAATTACAAATATCTTCCTCAACTGTTTTTTGATCAATACTGCAATGAGAATTGAAGGTATAGAAATTTAACCGGCAGACTCGGAAATTTGCCGACTACATTATTCTTCGCGCAGCTCGCTTGTTTTCAAGCTTGCGAAAAATTCCTCAACAGGAACATCATGAATCGAAAGAACTTTAGTTAACGTCTTGAAGGTAAAATTCACTTTGCCTTTTTCGAGCCGCCAATACTGAACGCGGGGCAACTCATGGTCTAGAGCAAAGGTCTCGTGACTCTTATATCCTTTTTGCTTTCTCAGCTCAATTAATTTTTTTCCGACAATCTCCAACATACCGGGCAGTAGCTGATCCTTTTTCACAACGGGGGTTTGGCTTTTCACTAAAATCAAAAGT
>CBQWHS010001035.1:0-1547 GCA_967728665.1 uncultured Chryseosolibacter sp.
TCGCAATTTAGCCAGTATCTGTTGGCCGGTGTACTTTAGAAAATCACGTTGTACACTTTCTCTCTTGCAATCTCCTAACATCTGCTGACGCATCGGATTGTGATCACACAATAGAAAACAATACCAGATGTTCAAAGAAGAGTTCGTTTGTTGGTGTCCGCCTCCGCCATAGGCAACGCTAACACACAACAAAGGCAATGTGTGTGCTTATTCATCGAAATACATGAGACAGTCGAGTAAACAAGGGTATTTCAACCCAAGCTTCTCACAGAACCGTGCGTGAGCCTCTCGGTTCACACGGCTCTTGTTATCCAATCATGCTCTTATTCCGAGTGTCCAGTGATAAAACATGTTAGGATTAGCGACTTGCAACACACGATACTTCTTATACAGGCTATCCTTGCCTATTATTTTGTACGTGTTCTTGATCCATTTACGGATGAGATCATTCAAGTAATAAAATACGTTGTGTGCCTCATCTCTATTGAATCTGGTGTAGTAATTGACCCATCCTCTAATCTTCGGGTTTAACTTTTCTGCGAACCATGATAGAGATTTTTCACTCCATCTGATTTTCAGCGTCTCCCTTATTTTCATCCTGATGCTGGTCTTGGCCTGTTGACTAATGGCCGCACTGAACACTAATAATCGTTGGGCTTTAAATTTATTCTTAATGGTCCGCGGCTGAAAGGTGTAGCTTAGAAAAGTAAAACTTTCATTATCATGATTTTCTTGTCGATGATAATTCTTGCAATAAACAATTTTCGTTTTCTCAGGATGCAAGGTGAGTTCAAATACCTGCATCCTTGTTTTCAATTGTGTAAGCAATTGTTCTGCTTCTGCTTTGCTATGACAATGAATTACAATATCATCCGCATATCGCTCAAATGGGTTCTGCGGATATATACTTCTCATCCATTCATCAAAGGCATGGTGCAAATAGAGATTGGCCAGCAATGGACTGATTACTCCTCCTTGAGGAGTACCCTTTGTCCGAGCTACTATACTTCCATCCTCCTGCTCAACACTAGCCTTCAACCATCGATCCACATACATCAATACCCAACTTTCTTGTGTTTGTTGCTCTAAGAGTTGCATCATGATGCCGTGACTGATGTTATCGAAGAATCCTTTAATGTCAACATCAATCACCCAACCATATTGAATACAATTATGCTGACATTGAGTTAACGCATCATGCGCACTTCGGCCAGGCCTGTACCCAAATGAACTGTTGTGAAAGATTGCCTCCATCGAAGGTTCCAGATAATCTTTTACTACTCCTTGTGCAATGCGGTCGCTTACTGTAGGAATACCTAACGGTCTTTTCCCACCTTGCTTTTTCGGAATAAGTACCGTTCGAACCGGTGGCGGAAAGTAACTTCCTGAACTCATGCGATTCCATAATTTATACAGATTGTCAGCCATCTTCTCATTGAACATTTCAATGCTTTCCCGGTCGATACCTGCTCCACCATTTTTCGCAACTACCTTCAAGTAGCTGTTCCACACCATACGTTTACTGATCGGTAATGATTTTGTCATTT
>CBQWHS010001036.1:0-1536 GCA_967728665.1 uncultured Chryseosolibacter sp.
GCTCGTATCATTATTCGTGGGGACGACATGGGCTATTCGCATTCCGGCAACGAGGCATTGATAAAATCCTACAAAGAAGGCATTGAAACTTCCATCGAAGTGATTGTTCCATCGCCATGGTTTCCGGAGGCAGTGAAAATGTTGGCAGACAATCCGAACATTGATGTTGGAATTCACCTGGCGATCACGAGTGAGTGGGACAATGTGAAATGGCGACCTCTTACAGATTGTAAAAGCATTAAAGACCCTGATGGATATTTTTTTCCGATGGTTTGGCCGAATAAGAATTATCCGGACTTGTCTATAAAAGACAATCAGTGGAAATTGGAGGATATCGAAAAAGAATTTCGTGCACAGATCGAGATGGCCATCAGGAAAATTCCAAGGATCAGTCATCTATCGAGTCATATGGGTTGTACGCGTCTTGATCCTGCGGTGACAGAGATGACAAAAAAATTAGCGAAAGAATACAACCTTCTTTTTGAAACAGAAGGCTTGAATGTTCAGGGAATCGGCTATGATGGTGATCACAAGACGTTGGAAGAGAAGGTGTATAGTTTTAAGAAGATGCTGAACAAATTAGAGCGTGGAAAAACATATTTATTTGTTGATCATCCTGGATTGGACTCACCTGAGTTGAAGGCAGTAAGCCACATCGGCTATGAAGATGTCGCAACGGATCGGCAAGGCGTTACATCGCTTTGGACTAACAATGAAATTAAGTCGCTGATAAAATCGAAGGGAATTCAGCTTGTGAGCTACAAGGATTTGATAACGAAAAAATAGTGATACTGTAAAAGAGGTACAAATCGCTTCCTCCAGACATAGTAATTTGAATGACATATCAACAATTCATAATTAGTGATATGTCAATTGAGTGTCATTCTATAGAGGCAGCAGATTGACCTTTTTCGGATTTTGTGTCTTTGTTGGCTAACCCCTACTTTTGACAGGTGCAAACTAAAATAGGCCTCTTCTTCGGTTCGTTCAATCCAATCCATATGGGCCATCTCATCATTGGAAATCTGATGGCTGAAACGAGTGACCTTGCAAAAGTTTGGTTTGTTGTCTCGCCACAAAATCCATTCAAGCCAAGTAAAGGTTTGCTTCACGAATTTGACAGGTACGATATGGTGCGTGCTGCCATTTTTGACAATTATAAACTCGAGGTTTCTGATATTGAATTTCATTTGCCAAAACCAAGTTTCACTATTCACACCCTTGTTCACTTACGCGAAAAACATCCTGATAAAGAATTTAAAGTCATTATTGGAGAAGACAACCTTGAAGGCTTCACCCGTTGGAAAAATCATGACCGAATCCTCGAAGATTACGGACTTTATGTTTATCCACGGCCAGGCGCGCAACCTTCAGAACTAAAACATCATCCTAACGTTAAGATGGTCGAAGCCCCTATGTTGGATATTTCCGCGACATTTATCAGAAACTGTATCAGAAAACAGCAGTCTGTCCGTTATCTGGTTCCTGATCCTGTCGAAGAAATGATCAGGGCCAAAGGCTTCTACCTCCAATAAC
>CBQWHS010001037.1:0-1536 GCA_967728665.1 uncultured Chryseosolibacter sp.
GTTAAAGCTTGGGCCAAAGAACAGAAACCTTTTCCTTCGTGGTATGGCTCACTTTTATACCAGGGATCGGACTCTTCAACACATCATTTTATTTCGCGTGTAATGGATGAATGGGTCTGGTTTAAGATCAAACGTGCGGAGTTGCAGATTGCAGAAGAGAAACATTACCGAACAGATTCCTCAGCTCCGTTTGGTTATTATTATGTTGATCCCCTCGATGGTTTCAAAAAAACAAAGGAGTTCAGTCAAAAATAATCCTCGATGTTAAGCCCTAACATTTTTTGTAATGACATTTAAAATCAACAACCGAATTCCGTCCGCGAAAGAATACAACGAATTGCGCGTGGCTGTTCAATGGCCAACGCTGGATGAAAAATTGGTGAAGCAGGGACTTTCAAATTCGCTGTGCGCTGTTGTCGTTCAAGATGCGAAGGGTAAAGTAGTGGGGATGGGACGCATTGTTGGTGACAACGCGATCTACTTTCATATCCAGGATGTCATTGTTCGCCCGGAGTTTCAGCGACAAGGAATTTGGAAAATTAATTATGAATGAATTAATGTCTTACGTGAATCGAACAGGTGGTAAGAACTCCAATGTTGGATTAATGTCGAGCAAAGGACGCGAAGCATTTTACAGGAGTTTTGGATTTCTTGACAGGCCCAGCGAGAAATTTGGATGCGGAATGATTAAGATACTGCAGTAAACGCGAAGTACGTTGATTTCAAAGGAGGGATATTAATAGATTCTGGAATCAATTCTCATACGGGTGAGCCTTACTTAATCTGTTCTTCTTTCAATCGCTTTTCGTATTCTCGCTTAATAGTGTTGATAGAGGCTTCATAGCCGGGTCGGTCAGCGAACACTTCCGGTTTGTATGGATCGCCTGGCTTTCTTTTTTCGTGCATTCTAAACTGACTTGCATGGGAGGCAACCCAAAGATCGAATTGTAAAGTTTGAAGCGATGCCAGTGTGTATGCATAATCTTTCCCAACATTCGGATATGTTGGCATTCCTGAAACGCGCGTTTGTGGAAGAATACTCGGAATATTAACAATGAGAACACGCCAGGATCTTTTTTCATCCGCGACATCGACAAGATAACTCGATGATCCTTTCGTATGACCGGGATGATTGAGCATGATAAGTTTTGTTTTTCCAAGTGTGATGGTATCGCGGTCGTGCAAAATCCGATCTACACTTACAGGAAGGAACGTACTACTGCCACCAAATAGAAAATCAGATTTGCCACCATCAGTTAACACCTGCACATCAGCTTCATTCGCCATCATTTTAGCGCCAGTGCCTTTTTTAATTTCTGCGATGCCCGCAACATGGTCGAAATGCGCCTGTGTTGTCAACACGATTTTGATGTCGTTGTATTTGAAACCGAGCGCCTCAATATTCTTGCGGATCATGGGAACAGACTCGGCTAATCCCGTATTGATCAAAATATTTCCGTTGCTGGTGGTGATCAGGTAACAGGCTAAATCATACGTGCCAACATAATACAGATTGCCTGCAATCCGAAAAGGTTC
>CBQWHS010001038.1:0-1525 GCA_967728665.1 uncultured Chryseosolibacter sp.
CCATTGCCACTGCGATTGCCGTAGTAGTCGAACTACTTTGCATCATCGCTGTTAATACAACACCAATGAAGAATGCGGTGAACGGATTCGATGTTGCGCTGAAGATCGCACTGATTGATTCTTCACGTCCACTCTCTAATGCTGAAACAACAATTTCAATTCCAAGAATGAAAAGCAGGAGGGTGCCGATGATGATGAGTGAATACCGAACGTTGCGCCAAAGAATATCTTTGCGTTGCAGGTCTTTCCCTTCTGTCTCCGGATTAATTTCCACTGGAACAATTTACGAGTGCAGTTCCTGAACGGCCATCCAGGCCATGAGGCCAGGACCAATCTTCAGCGCATCTTCATCGATGTCAAACGTAGGTGTATGAACATAAGACGTGATGCCCTTTGATTCGTTACGCGTTCCGAGCCTATAAAATGATGCAGGAATAATTTGCGAATAATATGCAAAGTCCTCCGCTGCCAGCGTGACCTCAAGATCGACAACATTTTCTTTGCCTACATATTGTTCCGCAGCAGCCCGAACCCTTCTCGTTAGAAAAGGATCGTTTTGCAGATAAGGATATCCGCGCGAAATCTCTACTTCACACTTGCCTCCCATTCCTTCCGCCAGGCTCTCCGCCATCTTCTGAATTTTTCGCAGCGCAGATTCACGCCACTCTTCATTCATGGCGCGAAATGTTCCGGCTATGTTTACCTCATCGGGAATTATATTGGTTGCCCCCTCGCCGATAATTTTTCCAAACGTAAGAACAGTAGGTTGCTTGGGGCTTGCATTTCTGCTAATAACTTGCTGAAGTGCAATAATAATATGGGACGCTATCAGCACTGGGTCAATCGTAAATTCGGGTGCTGCGCCATGGCCGCCTTTGCCAATCACCCTCAAATAAAGTTCGTCACAGCTGGCCATATACATTCCTTCACGGAATCCAATCTTCCCAACCGACAATAATGGGAAAACGTGTTGACCAATAATTCCTGATGGTTGAGGATTTTTCAACGCACCATCACGAATCATGTAGCTTGCACCACCTGGATTTTTTTCCTCTCCAGGCTGAAATAAAAATCTAACCGTTCCTTCGAAATCATCTTTGACTTCGTTCAAAATCATGGCTGTACCCAGCAACGATGATGTGTGAACATCGTGTCCACACGCATGCATTACACCTGGAAATTTTGACTTGTAGGGAACATCATTTGCCTCATTAATGGGCAAGGCATCCATATCCGCTCGAAGCGCTATACTTTTTTTCTCAGGGTTTTTTCCTTTTATCTCAAGCAACAAACCCGTTGTAGCGACTCCTTCGATCGGAGTAAGTCCAGATTTTTTTAACTGAGCACTCACAAATTTTGCGGTCTCATACTCGTGGTAAGACAGTTCGGGATTAGCGTGCAAGTGCCTTCGAAACCCAACAACTTCCTTACTATACTTTTCCGAAAGCTCCTTTATCCTGTTTAATAGCTGCATTGCAATGCGATTGAAAGGCAAAATTACGTCATTTTCAATTTAAAAAGGCAT
>CBQWHS010001039.1:0-1523 GCA_967728665.1 uncultured Chryseosolibacter sp.
AATCCTGATGAAAGAATCGGGAATCTGCACCACGATCTCGGATCCACATTCAAATCGTCCAGGTGAAACGATGGGGCAAGTCTCTCCCGCTTCCACTGATTGGCGGACCACATTCGAAAGAATTTTTTAATATAAAATTTCAGTTGATCATCTGGGGCCGCCCCTTGCATGGCCAGAAAAACTTGCTGTGGTGATTTCTTGTCAAAAATTGCGTGTCTCTCAATTTGGTCAAGTATCACATAAGGCATCAGATCCGATTCGTCAGTTTGTGCTCGCTCAAGTGGCCGCAACTCTGCGGTAGGTTGCAGATTGTTTACCGGTTGTAATCCGGAATGATGAAGCGATTTTTCGGCCCATTTTAACCACTGAATAATAAATGGTTTACTGAGTCCTGCGATGGGCGCAAGGCTCCCACTTGTATCGCCATCCATTGTAGCATATCCAACATCACCTTCACTTCGGTTTGATGTCGTGAGCAACACTGCACGTTTGTAGTTTGCCAGCATCCAGATAATTGGCGATCGTGCTCTTGCTTGAATATTCTGAAGCGTGATATCGTCATCCTGCCACGTCAGATTTTTTCCAAGAGCAGCTTCAATTTTTTCGGTATACGATACGACTTCGTCATCAATCTTCCAGTTGTGGAATTCCGCGTTAATGGAATCGGCTAAAGTTTTCGCAGCGTGCAGTGTTGATGTCGAAGAATTTTTTGTTCCCTGATAAGCGCATGTCAAGAGCTTGTTAACTGCTTTTTTCCAATCGCCATTGATTTCGTTCTCGGATAATTGCAACGCCTCGCAGAATTTTTTCCATCCAAGTTCACTTGAGGCTCTTTTGATCATTTCGGAAACGAGAACGGCACATAAGCTTGAGTCGGCGCCACCGCTTAGTGACAATACAAATCCCTTCGATTTACTTTTTCGTAAGTAATCGAATAGTGCAAGCGAGGTTGCGCGAACTAATTCTTCATTTTTCTCTTTGCCGTCTTTTGAGCTTTGAGTTTTTGATTTTGACGGATCATCAAAATCAACATCGGTGTAATGCAGATTGAAAGGTTGAAACGACAGCCGTTTGTTTACTGCTAGTAATTTTCCTTTTTGTCCGATGATGATGTCTCCATCGTAAATCATTCGCCCAGCTTCGTTACCCAACAGGTTCGTGAAAACATAAACACAATTGAACATCGTGGAGCCATCGATCACAACCTCCTTTTCCCGAAGTTCACTTTTGCCCATGGCGAAATGACTCGCGCTTGGGTTGAGAATTAAATCAACACCTCGTTCACACAAACGATAGCCAGGTCGTTTTGCTTTTCGCCATGCATCTTCACATATCTCGAATCCGAATGTTATTCCGTGAACTTCGTAGAGTAAATCTCCGGCACGAACGCCTTTGTACTCTCCAGGAAGTTCAACAACTTCACCAGGTTTCCACTCCCTGAACCACCGCGTCTCATAGTGAACACCATCGATAGCAAGGTTTTGCTTGAACGTTATTCCTAGAATTTTTTTATTGCTGATAAC
>CBQWHS010001040.1:0-1513 GCA_967728665.1 uncultured Chryseosolibacter sp.
AATAACGCAAATCCTATCTATGCCTATTTTCATTTTATTCCCATTTTCATGTTGGGAATGTGGGCGAGCGTTCACATAGATCGATTATTAAAACTAGAATGGAAACTACTGTTACCCCTTGCCATTATTTATACTTCACTGACAATTCTTGATCTCTCGGGATATCATTCCATTGCACGTGATATTTCATTCGAGCAAGTGATAACCGGACCAATGATCGTATTTAACATCTACATGTTTAAGGCAGTTGTGCTTTGTCTGATGCTATTGCTTGTGTTCTATAAACTAAGGAACAAAGAAATGCCCTTGCTCGAAATTCTAGGACATTACAGTTTTGGAGTTTTCTTTGTGCATTATATCCTCATCAGCATCACCAGGAAACTTATTGAACGAGCATCGATTACCATTGATTTCACGCTGACCTCATACCTGATTTATTTCATGCTGATCCTGATGCTTTCAATAGTCACTGTTTATTTAGTGAAAAAAGTGTCCGGCAGATACAGCAGATATTTGATTGGTAGCTAAAAAATTTTCTCAGCCCGGGATTTGCCATTCAAGGACTTCTCCAGTTCAGGATGCTTCGAGTAGAGCGATTCATTATCCTCGCAGCAATTTTCTTTTAGCTTCACCACGAGCCTTCCTTTGGTTTTACCAGAGAGGATAGCGTCAATATAGGTATCCTTTAAATCCTCCAAACCAATTTCCTGAGCGATCACGGAAAGTTTGTCGTTTACATTCCATTCATTCACCAACTTACTCCAAAGCTTAATACGTAATGCCATTGGTGTTTGGCCGGCACCGATTCCCAACAGATTTACGCCATTAAGAATAAACGGATAAATAGTTGTTGAGAAATGTATCGATGAGAGCAATCCTGTTGCAACAATATTACCATCTCGCTTGCAGCGTTTCAAAAGTGTAGTGAGCATTGTTCCACTCACCGTATCGATCGCGCCAGCCCACATCGTTCTTGAAAGAGGTTTGCCTAATGTGTCGTTTAGAAAATCCCGAGGTTCCACCCGAGCCGCACCAAGGTATTTTAAATAATCTGTTGCATCTTTTTTTCCCGAAACGGCAATAACTTCATAACCAGCCTTCGCCAGAATTGCAACGGACAGGCTACCTACACCGCCCGTTGCGCCCGTCACAACGATAGGCCCATAATCAGGAGTTTGTCCCATCAATTCCATTTTATACAATGCGTAGGCCGCGGTAAATCCAGCAGTGCCTATCGTCATACAATCTTTACAGGAGAGCATTCCAGGTTTATGAAGGACCCAATCCGCTGGAACTCGAATATAATCCGCGTAAGCACCAGACGTATTCATGCCCAAATCATACCCAGTAATAAAAACAGGGTTCCCTTTTTTGAACTGGGGAACAGCACTGCTTTCAACAACGCCAGCTGCTTCAATACCTGGAGTGTGCGGAAATTTTTTTGTGATTCCCTTATGACCTGTCGCCGATAATCCATCTTTGTAATTAAGCGCTGAATAATGGACACGAATAA
>CBQWHS010001041.1:0-1511 GCA_967728665.1 uncultured Chryseosolibacter sp.
TATTCATTTTTTAAACTATGTTCAAGAAACTACCTAAAGCATTCCGTAACTTCTATGTTGTTACCGGAGCCTTTTTTTTCCTTTGGATGTTATTACTTGACTCCAACAATTTAATTAACCGTTATCAGCTTGGCGCTAAACTTGGTTCACTTGAGGACGAGAAGGAATATTACGAGGAAAAAATCAAGGAAGTAGAAAAGGATCGGCAGGAACTTTTTGGCGATCGCGAATCGATCGAAAAATTTGCACGAGAAAAGTACTTGATGAAAAAAGAAACAGAAGACATCTTCGTTATTGAGGAAAAATAGTTTGTTGTATGAAAAATTTCCTGGTTCTACTGGTAACACTTTTCATCGCCAACACTGCATTTTCACAAATTCAGATTGACGACCGAAGTGGCTATGGAATCAAAGATCGTGGATATCTGGGCATTGGATTAGGAAACATCGGTTTCGGTTCCAGCACTTTTGGAAATTATTTTATAATTGGTGTTAGTCCTCAGGCTGGCTATATGATTAACCAGTACGTGTCAACTGGTTTGGCTGTCGATTATCAATACACAGGATATCCTCAAGCGAAACAGCACTATACATTGTATGGAGGCTATCCTTATTTACGCTTCAACATCAAGAAGTTTTTCATTCAAACTGACTACGATTGGTATAGCGCACAAGTTGCAGGATTAAACGACCGTAAGACATTCAATCGAATGATGCTTGGTGCAGGGTATTTCTCTCAAGGTAACAATAGAGGAGGGGTGAATTTTCTCGTTTCATACGATATGATTTACTCAGTCAATAGCCCATGGCAAAATCCGCTATCAATCCGAATGTTTTTTACATTCTAAAACATCAACGCATATCTTTTTGCGATCTGCTCAAGGTCTTCCACCACTTTCTCATTCAACGGAATTCCGGATTTTGTTCTCTCCTCTGATATTTCACGTTCCGGATCACCAGGAATTATTACACGAGGCTCGCCTTCGATTGTTTTAGCGCTTCTGAAACGTGTAATCCAGTTGTCCATGTGAGATTTAAATTCTGCTGCCGGACGAAATGCATCCACTCTCATTGCACCAAAGAAATGACCAATGCCATCACCAACTGGATCTGCTGGAGGAGCAAGAAAACTTACGAATGGTGGGACCCATGGTCCATAGTTTGCGCCTGACAACACCGCCGAAAAAATATCAACCCATGCGCCAAGGCAAAAACCTTTGTGACTTCCATGTTCACGATCGCTGCCAAGCGGAATGAGCGCGCCACCATCTTTCAACTCGTGTGCATTTGTTGAAGGACTTCCATCTTTCTTTTGAATCCATCCGACAGGTGCATCCATATCTTTTCGCTGAAGAATTTCGAGTTTACCATTTGCCGCTGTAGTAGTAGCAAAGTCTGCCACGAACGCAGGTTGTTTATCTGCAGGAATGGCGACAGCGATTGGATTTGTTCCCAGTAATCGTTCTACAGAAAATGTTGGCGCAACCAATGGGCTTGCATTTGTCATTGCCA
>CBQWHS010001042.1:0-1509 GCA_967728665.1 uncultured Chryseosolibacter sp.
GATCAACGCCATCAGGCAGGGAAGGAGAGCGCCAATAAAAATTCCGACATAAGGGATGATGGTCAACACTCCTGATAATACACCGAAAAAGATGGCGTGATCAATGCCAAGGAAAAGTAAGCCGATGGTATTCAGCGCTGCAATGATCAATGTTACAAGCATCAACCCGGAAATATATCCTTGCATTACGTTTTCAATATCTTTTTTCCACAATAGCTCTTCATTGTTCGATGGCAACAACGCGAGGAAAAATTGCCGAAACTTATCGCGATAAATCAATAACAGAAAAAGATAAATGGGAATCTGAATGATTGTTGAAAGCGTGCTCGTTGTTCCAAGTAGAATTGTGGCAACGTATCCACTTACTCCTTTTGCAAAATCTTTGGCCATTTGGGCCTGCTCAGTTTTTTTTATATTGAACTGATCATAAACCTGATCCTGTATTTGCCTTATGAAATTATCAAATCGCGACTCAAGGTTCGGAAGATCATTGACGAGATTAATAATTTGATTCACTAAAAGCCAGCCAAAAAATCCCAACAACACCAGGGTTAGCAATAGCGTAATGACAACGGCCAACGTCAAGCCTGTTCGTCTTTCAATGCGTTTGACGATTGGTTGCATCACAACGGAAAGGAATGCGGCGAAGGCAAAGGGAATAATAATATCACGACAAAGAATAATGGCTGTTATTACCAGCGCGATGATCACCAGTAATTTGTAAACGTAGGAAAGTCGGTCGAATTTGGTTGTCATGAATTACAGTGTATTGTCAATTGCTTCTACTATGATTTCGCAAGACTCTCTTATTTGTTCTTCTGTAATGATAAGCGGAGGAGCAATGCGAAAACTATTTGGGTGTGAAAGGAACCAGTAACAAATTATGCCGCGACCTTTTGCATAGTTAACGATAGCGTTGACGCGATCTGCAGAATCAAAATCAATGGCAAACATCAACCCAACACGCCTGGTTTCTTTTATTGCCGGATGCTTCAGATATTTTTCGAACAGCTTTCCTTTTGCTTCAACGCCGTCAACTAATTTTTCTTCCAGTAAAACTTTTAGCGTTGCCACTGCAGAGGCACAGCACACCGGATTTCCCCCGAATGTTGTAATGTGTCCGAGCATCGGATCATGGGTGAGCGATTCCATAATCTTTCGATCTGAAATGAAAGCGCCTATCGGAAGTCCGCCACCAAATGCTTTGGCCACCGTTAGTATATCGGGTACGATGTTATAATGTTCGAAGGCAAAAAGCTTTCCCGTCCGGCCCATTCCGCATTGTATTTCATCGAGTATCAGAAGTGCGTCTTTTTCGCTGCATCTTTTCCGGACAGCTTGCATATATTCCTTCGTCGGAATTCTTACACCAGCATCGCCTTGAATTGTTTCCATGATGACGCACGCTGTTCTATCGGTGATTAATTCGAGATCATCAGTCTTTCCAAAATCAAGGAAACGTACATCAGGAAGGAGAGGTCGGAAGGCGTTCTTTTTTATTTCGTTGCC
>CBQWHS010001043.1:0-1508 GCA_967728665.1 uncultured Chryseosolibacter sp.
CTCCGCTTGTAAATAAAATCATAAACTGTGCTCCATGTCTTGCCTCCATCACTGCTCACTTCGTTGAATTGTCTTACCTGATTTGGACCTTCGTTGTAAAAGATAAATCTGCCTATCTGTTTTTGTCCCTGTGGATTCGTTTGTTCAAATTCGAAACGCATGGCACCTTCACTATAAACACCATTTACAAATTTTTGTGGGTTGTTCACATTCATTCCTCCGGAACCAATCCAAAGCTGCTCCCATTTTCCTGTTGTGGTGTTAACGTAATTCATACTCTTGCCTGTATTGGGAAATGCTCCACATGCAGTCCAGTTTTCCAGGATCATACAACCACCGGATGCTAATTCAATTTTACTGTCGCCAACAATTTGGGTTGAGCCATTTGGATATACATCCCACGTCCCTATCCAAAAATCAAATTCGCGAGCTTGTTTGTTGGTCATACATGGAAATGCATTATTCGTAACACGCGTGAGTATCGCTTCAAACCGTGAATCACTGCGGATATTTTTAAAGTCATCGCTTGAATTAACTTCATTTAAATTAATGTATCCAGCGGTCACTGCTTTATCAAGCGAAGTAAACGCATCGTCTTTCTCATTCTTTATGGACTGAACGCGTGCCATTCGTGAATAGACTGTCGCCTCCAAAGCCTTTGGAGGATTCTTTGACAATGAAGTTCTATAAGCGGCCATCGCTTTATCAAGGTTGCCAACGTTTTGATAACAATACCCAAGGCGGTTCCATGCGAGACCATTCTCGGTTGTCGATTTTAAAACAGATTCATAAAGGGGAATTGCTTTCGCCCATGAACTCAAGCCGAATAACGAGTCTGCTTGTTTGAGAGGAATATTTGGAATGGTTTTCTGAGCGTGTGAGGAGATGAACGTTGCGCAAAAGAAAATGGCAGCATGGATTTCTATTTTCATGTCAGTTCAGTTTAGATTCCAAAATTTAGGAGATCGACTGCAAAGATCACATACCACTAAATGGACTATTTCTTACTTCTCCTCCGGTGTAAGATCGTCTTTGGCCGAGCTCGATGTGTATTCAATTTGTCGCGGAGCTGCAACCATTGTTTGAATTACCTCCCCAACTTTTCTAGATGGCTTATATTCGAGGCCGAGAAATGCTGCTATTGTTTTTGCTACTTGTTTCTGAAAAAGCTTTGACTTGAATTTCATTTCGCCAAAAGCAGGGGTGTCTGGCCCAATAACAGCAAACCAAATCTGGCCTGAACCTCGCGCAAGAAGACGATGATTTCTCCAGATTTCTTTGCCGTTGCCACGTCCATGATCTGTTGTGATGAACAGCGTGGTCTTATTTCCGAAATGAGGATCTGCCTGAATCCAATTCCATAAATCGCGGATAAGTGAATCAGCGCGATGCGCAGCCTCAAGGTAGCTATCATATCGACCGCCATGGCCATGTTGATCTGTTTCATCAAAACCTAAAAACAAAACACGCGGACGTTCACGCTTCAAAAATTCACTGGCGTAAGAAAA